>CBFGYW010000394.1:0-2260 GCA_965653085.1 uncultured Salinimicrobium sp. | reverse complement strand
AGAGCGTGCTGGAGATCGGCACCGGAAGTGGTTACCAGACCGCTGTTCTCTGCGAACTGGGGGCAAAGGTCTACAGTATCGAAAGACAGCAGGAGCTTTTTAAGAAAACCAGGCTGTTCCTCTCTAAGCTTGGATACCGTCCAAAGCACCTCAGCTTCGGGGATGGCTACAAGGGCCTTCCTGAATATGCTCCCTTCGACAGGATCATTGTTACCGCCGGAGCGCCATATGTTCCGAAGCCTTTGCTTAGTCAGTTGAAGGTAGGCGGAAGGATGGTCATTCCCGTTGGAAAAGATTTACAGGTGATGACCCTGTTCGAAAGAAAATCTGAGAATGAATTTGTGAAAACAGAGCTTGATGAGTTCCGTTTTGTGCCCTTGCTGGAAGACAGGAACTAAAATTTTTTAAAAGAAAAAGACAGGTTGAAGTAAAACTTCTTTTAAAAGCTGCAACTGTTTGGGTTTTAGAAATATAGTTATTAAATTCCTACAAAATTATATCTACATAAAATTTTGTTAAAACACACGTAGAGACGCAATTCCTTGCGTCTCACGCCCCAGTGTCACGCTTCCGTTCTTCGCACCCCAAATTAACACCCAATAAATCACCGAAACATCCCGGGCAATCGCACTAACTCCTGTAGATTTTCTTCACCCGGTCGAGGTCGCGTTTGGTATCCCGCTCCTTCATCACCTCCCGTTTGTCGTAGAGTTTTTTCCCTTTGGCAAGGGCTATTTCCATCTTTGCAAATCCGCGATCATTGATGAAGACCCGAAGCGGAATTATGGTCAACCCCGAATTCCGGACTTCCTTCTCCAGCTTGTTCAGTTCCCTCCGCTTCAGCAGCAGCTTCCGCTCAGTCTTTGGGTTGTGGTTGAAGTAAGTGGCGTGGGAGTATTCCTGAACCGTCATATTGATGACAAACAGCTCCCCGTCCTTGAATTCGCAGAAGCTTTCAGCAATGGAGGCTTTCCCTTCCCTGATGGACTTTATCTCGGTTCCGGCAAGTTTTATTCCTGCGACGTAGGTATCGAGGAATTCATACTCAAACTTCGCTTTCCGGTTCTTAATGTTGATGCCGTTCTTCATAGTTAGCAAAAATAACAAGCTTTATTTAATAAAACGGGCTGGATCAAAGATTTCTCTAACAGGATGAAATAGGTACCATCTCCCAATATAACAGCCACTAAAGCCATTCTAAACAGGGTGTTCACAGCCTCTGGAACGGCTATAAGGCTGTTTAGGGGCTGTTTAGTCCCTGTTTACCCCCTGTTTAGTACGGAGATGGTATGGCGCGGGTAGGGCCCGAATCTGAGTTTGGTATGAGATTTTTCTGCAGAAGGCCTAATTGAAGTACAACAGCTGCGAGCTTGCTTCCCCTGAAGGAGCCACGGTCACAATGAAAAGGCTCCCGCTTTCAGCTTCGTCTATATCGCTGTATTTTCCCTGTTTCAGGATGGCATTGACGAAATGCGGATTGGTATTGGAATGCCCCACCACCAACACGGTGTTGCCTTTGGTCTTCTTCTGAAAATCCTCGTCATTCAGCTTTCGGGGGTCATAGAATTCCACCTCCAGGTCCTTGGAACTGGCAATTGGGGTGGCGGTATTTTTGGTGCGAAGGTAATTGGTGCTGAACACCTGGTCCAGCTCGGTTTCCCTGAAGAGTTCGATCCATTTCTTCACCCGTTCCACTCCGGCATCAGAAAGCTGCGGATCGCGGTTCTGCGGATCCGAGGCGTCCTTTTCGGCGTGGCGTATGAAAAAGTAGGTGGTCATTTCTTCTTTGGAGTTGCTGGCTTTAGCTTCCTGGGCCTGGGCGAAATTGAGGCTCAGGGCTGTGATCATAAAGGTGAAAATTGCTTTCATAAAGATCAGTTCTTGGTTTGGAATTCCATAAGGATCACCTGGTTGGCCTGTGGCCCCATGGTATTGAAGTTGTTATCGGAAATTAAAATTAAACTTTTATTTCCATTTGAAAGCTGCGGACCAAAGGTTATTCCCTCGATATTGTCGATAAAGCCTTCGCTCAGGAAATCCTTCGCCCATTTGAAGTCATACACCAGGGTCTTTTTTGCGGGATTATAGAAGGATACGCGCAGGTTATTGCGATCGAGGGTGTTGGTGCCCAGGCTGGCGTCAACGTCGTAAATACGCACGGTATTTCCATTCTGGCCATGTCCCGCAGCGAAGCCTCGTTCAAGGATGAGGAACTTGTTGGGAGCGTATTCCAGCAGGTCGGTAACCCCGTTTACTGCGA
>CBFGYW010000393.1:0-2264 GCA_965653085.1 uncultured Salinimicrobium sp. | reverse complement strand
CAGCTTGAAGATAAGCAATAATACCGCCACCAGCATCCCCAGACTGAAAACTGCCGGGAACCAGAAGGTTACCTTATCCGACTCCGGGTGCCATTGGGAGAGGATGGGGCGTACCAGTCCGAATTTATAAACCTGGCTGTAAAAGTTGTCCCAGTCAATTCTTCTTTTGTGATATACAAAGGCTTTGGGAAAAAGCATGGTTTCGAAGCCCATTTTCTGAAGCCTCAGGGCGAGATCTGGATCCTCTCCCGGATGTATCTTTCCGAAACCGCCGCTGGCTTCAAAGGCTTCCTTGGAGATTCCCATATTGAAGCTTCGAGGCTGGAATTTCCCCACCATCTGTTTTTTGCCCCTTATTCCGCCGGTGGTCAGCATGGAGGTCATGGAATAATTGATGGCCTTCTGAATAGGAGTAAAATTGACGTGTGCCGCATCTGGACCCCCAAAGCAATGCACAAAATTCCGCTGAAGGGCCTTATCCACCTCCTTCAGGTATTGTGAGGGCAGAAGCACATCGGAATCCAGGATCAGGAAATAATTCCCTTTGGCGTTCCTCATTCCATAATTCCTGGAATCACCAGGACCGGTGTTGTATTTTGGAAGATAAGTTATATTGAGGCTATTCGAAAACTTCTCTACCACCGCTTCCGAACTTTCTGTTGAGCCGTCCTCCACTATTACAACTTCAAAATCCTCATCGAAGTCGAGGTCTTTGATACTGTGCAACAGCTCCCTCACCTCATCGGGACGGTTGTAGACGGGTATAATGAAAGAATAGCGTAGGGCCATGAAATAAAATTAAGATAAAAATCCCGATCCCCAGAGGACCGGAGACAAAGCTAGTAAAAGAATTTGGTTCCGGGTTGCAGGGATTTAATGCCTCTTCAGACAGCATTCCTCCCCGATCCATTTCTTAAAGTATTCTCAGCTTTTCTATAAATTTCATAGAAATGACATAGACATAACATACACCTAACATACACCTGACTTACGAAAAATGTATGTTATGGCTATGCGATTCCTAAATTGTGTCTATTTTAGGTAAGAGGAGATCATACCTTGGGTAGGGGTATTAAAACAGAAAACGCCCGAAAGGGGCGTCTCTATATTAGTTCTCGGTAAACTGATGAAAAAAGAGCTATTCCTGTGACTTCACAAAAGCTTCCATCACCTCCTGGCTCACCCCCATATTTGAAAATCCCCCATCGTTATAAAGGTTCTGAAGGGTTACCCTCTTCGTATGGTCAGAGAACAGGGAAATCACGTAATTGGCGCAGTCAAGACCAGTAGCATTCCCCAGCGGAGACATTTTATCGGCATAAGCGATAAACCCGTCAAATCCTTTTACTCCCTGTCCTGCAGTGGTAGGAGTAGGAGACTGGGAAACGGTATTCACCCTAACGTTCTTTTCTTTTCCGAAGAAATATCCAAAGCTGCGGGCAATCGATTCCAGGTAGGCCTTGTTATCAGCCATATCATTATAATCTGGAAAAACTTTCTGGGCAGCGATATAAGACAGGGCTACGATGCTTCCCCATTCGTTCATCGCATCCTTCTTATAAAGGCTCTGCATGGTTTTGTGGAAAGAAACTGCCGACACATCCCAGCCTTTGGTGGTAAAGTCGTAGTTCATATCGGTATAGTGGTTCCCTTTTCTCACGTTGACAGACATCCCGATGGAATGCAGCACAAAATCTATCTTTCCGCCAAGGATCTCCATGGCTTTTTCTACCAGATTATCCAGGTCTTCAACCTTAGTGGCATCGGCAGGAATTATTTCTGAACCGGTCTTCTTTGCCAGGTCACCAATACTTCCCATCCTCATTGCGATGGGTGCATTTGTCAAGACAAAAGTTCCGCCTTCTTCATGAACGCGTTCTGCAGTTTTCCACGCAATAGAATTTTCATCTAATGCCCCGAAGATAATTCCTCTTTTTCCTTTTAATAGATTATAAGACATGGTATATATCCGATTTTATGTTAAGCCTGTAAAGATACAAACTACTTTTAATTTAACAGTGCTTTTGCGTGGGCAACCGCCGACTCGCTTATGTCATTGCCTCCTAACATCATTGCCAGCTCCTCCACCCTCGAATCCTGGTCCAGTTCCCTTATCCTGGTCACTGTTCCCTGGGGTGCATCTTCTTTGAAGATCTTGAAATGGCAGTTTCCTCTTGCCGCGATCTGCGGTAAATGGGTGATGGAGATCACCTGCATCACCCGGCCCATCTTCTCCAGGATCACCGCCATCTTCTGGGCAATAT
>CBFGYW010000392.1:0-2266 GCA_965653085.1 uncultured Salinimicrobium sp. | reverse complement strand
CCCGGTCTTCTGCTCGCCGTCCTGCCAGGTATTGAAGTTATAGGGGGTGCGTTCAGAAGGGGAGTGGGATATACTGGGAGTACCCCTCACCGATGGTTACGATGCCTTCAGCTGGATGTCAGATCAGGAATGGTCCAACGGAAAGATCGGTACCATAGGCTGTTCCTCGACTGCGGAATGGCAAATGGCAGTAGCAGCCCTGGATCATCCTTCGCACGCTGCGATCGTGGCCCAGGGATTCGGAGCAGGAATCGGGACCGTGGGCGACTATCACGAGCAGGGGAACTGGTATCGCGGGGGTGCAGAACAGCTGCTGTTCTTCGCCTGGCTTTACGGAGTGGAGCAGGATAAATTCAAGCCAAGAATTCCAGAAGGTGCTACTCAGGAAGACCTGATAAGGATCTCCCGTTTCTATGACCTTGCGCCCGAGAATCCCCCTATAGATATGTCAGAAGCCTTGAATCACCTGCCTATTCAGGATATGCTGAAGAACATCCACGGAAAGAAGGAGATCTTCGACAAGATGGTGCGCAGAAAGCCCAATGACTCCGCCTGGTTCGAGGGCGGACTCTATCACGAGGATATGGAAATAGCTGTTCCGGGATACTGGGTGGTGACCTGGTACGATGTATCGGTGAGTCCGAATCTCGCTTTCTTCAATCATATCCGCAAGAATGCGGCCCCAGAGGTGAGAGACGACCAGTATCTGGTGATCGCGCCTACCCTGCATTGTTCGCATACCAGGGCGACCGAAAATACCATAGTGGGAGAACGCAGCGTTGGGGATGCCCGACTGAATTACGAAGAGCAGATCTACTCCTGGTTCGATAAATGGCTGAAAGGTGAGGACAACGATTTCGAGGAAGAGACTCCGCGGGTACAGTACTTCACGATGGGTAGTAATGAATGGCAGTCTTCTGAAACCTGGCCTCCCAAAGAAGCCAAAATGACCACCTATTATCTGCACAGTGATGGTGATGCCAACACTGCGGGAGGGACTCTTTCGAAGTCAAAACCGAAGAAGAACGAGCCTGCAGATGCTTACGCCTACGATCCCATGGATCCGGTTCCTTCCCTGGGAGGGAACGTCTGCTGTACCGGGAATGCGATCCAGGGCGGGTCTTTCGATCAGCAGGAACAGGAGCAGCAGCGGGATGATATCCTGGTCTATACTTCAGAACCTTTGAAGGAAGGCGTGGAAGTCACCGGCTTCATCGAAGCCAGTCTCTACGTTTCCTCTGATGCCAAAGACACCGATTTTACAGTAAAACTTATCGATGTCTATCCCGACGGAAGTGCCTACAACCTGGATGAGACCATTCAGCGGGCCCGGTATCGCGAAGGTTACGACAAGGAAGTCTTTATGGAAGATGGAAAGGTCTACAAGATTGATCTCACCCCTATGGCTACCAGCAACTACTTCAAGGAAGGACATCGCATCAGGATTGAGGTATCCAGCAGCAATTTCCCAAGGTTTGCCCGCAACCTGAACACCGGGGGTAACAATTACGACGAGAAGGAAGGGGTTGTGGCCAAGAACAAGATCCACCATAACAGGGAATATCCTTCTTCAATAAAACTTCCGATCGTGAAGTAAAAGGGATTCATTTCAGACTTATCTAAAGAGGCTGCCGTATCGGGAGCCTCTTTTTTTTTTGACTCTTCAGAACCTTCCGAAGGGTAGGTCAGGAAAAATGTGGAATAATAATTGGGGCTGAAACAGGCTGTAGATCAAATAACTATCTTTGCCCCGCAGTTTCTTCAGAAAATATTTTCTGAAAGCCACGCAACCTTTTGAGTTCAGCGGGTCATATAGGTAGAGAACAAAATTAAAACAGAACAAATGAAACGATTAGCCCTTTTATTTTTATGCGTGATTACCCTGAACAGCTGTAGCGTTAACGATGATGGCTCAACTATTCTTACCAAATTTGCTGAAGTGAGCGAATATGACCTGCCGGAGTATTTCGAGAAAGGCAAGTCCTACAAGGTACCCATGGCTTTCCTGTTGCCCGATATGTGTCACCAGGCTGTGGGCCTTCAGCTGTCACGAGGAGCTGAATTTGGGGACGAGCGACGTGATATCTATGTGGCAGGAGTTGTATCTTTTAATGCAGAACAGTCTGAATGTACCCTTGAACCAGAAGACGACAGTGACCTGGTAGTGGAGACCGAATTTACCATCAGCATCGATGAGGAGGAACCTTACACCTTCTACTTCTGGACCGGATTGGATTCCACCGGCGAAAATATCTTCGAAATCGTG
>CBFGYW010000391.1:0-2268 GCA_965653085.1 uncultured Salinimicrobium sp. | reverse complement strand
GAAGCCATTTCCGCTGTGTCGGTGTTCCAGCTGCCGCAGGTCGGTATGGGCGTCGAGGTTCAGGACATTTATGGGGGCATCAAGAGCCGTGGCGGCCCCTTTGATATTTCCGTAGGCGTTGTTATGGCCCCCGCCGATGATGATGGGAATCTTTCCCGCCCGCATCACGCTTTCAACCGTGAGGGCGACCTCCTTGTCGATTACATCAACCAGGTCCCCCAGCTTCTGAACATAGTGGGGATCGGAGACATCGAGGTTTGAAGCCTTTTCGTTCTCCTCGCTGCAGTCAATGCTTCCCAGCACCAGCAGGTCTTCAGGATGGTTGAAAAGGTTGTCCTGCACGTTCAGAAGGGCCCGAAGGCAGGATTCCCAGGCCGATGCCGCCCCGGGTTTTCCGAAATTTGCCCGCACCCCAATGTCTTCAGGAATTCCGAAGAGCACGAAATTGGCCTTGTGGCCCCTAAGTTCTTCCGTGGAAGTTATCACGCCCACCTTCTCCCCGAATTTGGTTTCGCCCGATCTTCTGCTGAGATACAGGTCGAGGTCCCGCTGTCTGAATAGTTTAAGTCTTGCCATGTTTGTTGCCGGCTGGTCCAGGGGCTGCCTGGAAATTATCTGATTATTTTCTTTCCATTGATAAAAACCGCCTCAATATGATCAGCACCAAAGGAATACGGCAGGAATCCGAAGGACGGCACCGCTTCCATCATGTTCAGATTAGCAGCCTTTCCACGGGTGATACTTCCGTGGGTGGCACTCAGGCCCAGCGCGTAGGCAGCGTTCACTGTAGCGGCGTTAATGGCCTGCTCAGGGGTCATTTTCATCCGGATGCAGGCCAGGGAGACCACCAGATTCATATTTCCGCTGGGAGTGCTGCCCGGGTTGTAATCCGTAGCCAAGGCCAGCGGTAGTCCGGCAGATAGCATCTCCCTCGCCGGAGTATATGGGATTCCCAGAAAAAGCGAGCAGGAGGGCAGCGCCACCGGCATAGTGGCTGAATCCTTCAGGCTCTCGATATCCTCCGGCGTCATCACCTCCAGATGGTCTACTGAAAGGGCTTCATTTCTTACGCCAGCCTGGATCCCGCCAATGGAGTTGAACTGGTTCACGTGGATCTTGGCCCGAAGCCCAAATCCTATCCCAGCCTCCAGCAACCTGTCGGTATCTTCGACAGTGAAATAACCCTTTTCGCAGAAGATATCCACAAAATCCGCCAGTTTTTCCGAAGCTATCCGGGGAAGCATCTCTTCGATGAGTAGCTTCAAATAGCCCTCCTTATTTTCCTTATATTCCTTCGGAAGAGCATGGGCCCCGAGGAAGGTGGACTTTATAGGAAGTTCGTAGGTTTCCTTCAGCTTCCTTATCACCCGCAGCATCTTCAGCTCGGCTTCAGTAGTGAGGCCGTAGCCCGATTTTATCTCGATGGCCCCCGTCCCCATGGCCATCACCTCCTCCAGCCGCTTGGCCGACTGCCGGTACAGCTCCTCCTCGGGAGTCTCCTTCAGTTTCTCTGCGGAATTCACAATCCCACCCCCACGGTTGGCGATCTCCTCATAGCTGAGTCCGTTGATCCTGTCGACAAATTCCTGCTCCCGGTTCCCTGCATATACGAGGTGGGTGTGCGAATCCACCCAGGTGGGAAGGATAAGTTTTCCTGAAGCATCTATTGTTTCCCCGGCTTCAATAGCGGGCAGTTGGTCCATGCTTCCGAAATTGGATATCTTCCCATCCTCCACCAGCAGCCAGGCATCTTTTATTGTTGGCAATTCCTTCATTTCCGCCCCCCGGAGCAGTTCCACTCCCGGCTCCCGGACCTGTATCAGTTCCTGAATGTTCTTGAACAATATCTTCATAGCGTAAAGATAGAAAATAGTGGAGTAAGACTTCATCATCTGCGAATAATCTGCGCGATCTGCGCAATCTGCGGGAGATATAGATTCGAAAATTTCTCCTTATTTAATACTCAATACATTTTTCCTAAATTAGTACCGGATTTCCCTAATGGAACTTCAAACCCATCATGGCCGAAAATAATTCCGGATTAAACACCCTTTGCGTTCACGCAGGAGATCTTGAGGATCAGCAGTTCAAGGGTGCGATTTCACCCTTGTTCATGTCCACATCCTATCCCTTTGAAGGGGTGGAGGTGAAGCGGTACCCCCGCTATTTCAACACCCCGAACCAGGTGGCCCTGGCCAGGAAAATGGCGGCCCTGGAGCACGGGGAGGCTGCACTGATCTTCGGAAGCGGGATGGCTGCAGTGAGCAG
>CBFGYW010000390.1:0-2276 GCA_965653085.1 uncultured Salinimicrobium sp. | reverse complement strand
ACCCGGGGGATTCCCTGCAGGTGAGCCACCTGGGCTACCAGATCAGGGTGGTAGCGGTGACTTCGGCTACGGCGATGCACATCGAGCTGCAGGAGCATGTAAACATCATTGACGAGATCGTCATTTCTCCACGTATCAACGCCCTTGAGATCTTTGCTGATATTAACACCGAGGTGAATCCGGTGAACTCTTCGCAGGAACTGCTGCGGAAGGTTCCTGGGCTGTTCATCGGGCAGCACGCCGGGGGTGGGAAGGCAGAACAGATCTTCCTGCGGGGATTCGACATTGACCACGGAACCGATATCCGCCTGGATGTGGACGGGCTGCCGGTAAATATGGTTTCCCACGCCCACGGGCAGGGGTATTCCGATCTTCATTTCCTGATCCCCGAAACCCTAGAGGGGGTAAACTTCGGCAAGGGCCCCTACTCCACCGAACAGGGGAATTTCTCCACTGCGGGCTATGTATCCTTTATAACCAGGGACAGGCTGGATCACAGCACGATCAAGGCGGAAGTCGGGCAGTTCAACACGCAAAGGCTGGTGGGGCTGTTCCAGCTCCTGGACAGCGATAAGCACAGCGCCTACCTGGCTTCGGAATTCATCGCTACGGATGGGCCATTTGAGAGTCCGCAGAACTTCAACAGGATCAATGCGATGCTGAAATATTCGGGAAGGATCTCAGACAGAGACCAGGTAAGTGCGCTGGTCTCCCATTTCAGCAGTCAGTGGGATGCTTCAGGACAGATCCCACAACGGGCAGTGGAGAGTGGCCTGCTCTCCAGATTCGGGGCGATAGACGATACCGAAGGGGGACAGACTTCAAGGACGAATTTCCTGCTGGGGCACAGAAGACAGCTGGATGAGGTGTCATCGCTATCGAGCAAGGTGTATTATTCGGAATACGATTTTCTGCTTTTCTCCAACTTTACCTTCTTCCTGAACGACCCTGTTAACGGAGACCAGATAAAGCAGCAGGAGGAACGGAAGATCTTCGGGATGAGCAGCGAGTACAATACCCGCTTTACGGGGGATCTCAATGGAAGTTTTAGCGCGGGCATCTCCCTGAGGAATGACCAGAGCAATGACAATGAACTTTCGCATACCCGCAACAGGCTGGAAACCCTGGAATACCTAAGCCTGGGGGATATAAATGAAACCAACCTGGGGCTGTACGCGAGCACCGATCTCCACTTCGGAAAATGGACGCTGAATCCCGGGCTGCGGCTGGATTATTTCAAGTTCAACTATTACGACCAGCTGGCGCCGGAGTACCAGACGCTTTCGGAAAACAAGACGATATTGAGTCCTAAGTTCAATGTTCTTTTCAACGCGAACAATCAGCTTCAGTTCTTTCTGAAATCCGGAAAGAGCTTCCATTCCAATGATACCAGGGTGGTGGTTCGGCAGGAAGGAGAAAAGATCCTGCCTGCGGCCTACGGAAGCGATCTGGGCTTCATCTGGAAGCCGGTCTCCAATATGGTGATCAATTCATCGCTGTGGTACCTGTTCCTGGAGCAGGAATTCGTTTATGTGGGCGATGAGGGCGTGGTGGAGCCAAGCGGAAAGACCGAACGGAAGGGCGTGGATTTCAGTATGAGGTATCAGCCTTTGAACTGGCTGCATTTTGACCTGGATGCAACCTATACCCTCGCCAGGGCTACTGAGGAGCCGGAGGATGCAGATCATATTCCCCTGGCCCCGGATTTTACCCTTAGCAGCGGGATCAACGTGATCCTGCCTTCAGGATTCTACAGCGGGGCGCACCTTCGCCATCTGGATTCCCGTCCTGCAAATGAGGATAATTCCATAGTTGCTGAAGGATACTCAGTTGTGGATTTGAATCTGGGTTACAAATGGAAGAACTGGGACTTTGGGGTTGCGGTACAGAACCTATTCGACACCGACTGGAATGAGACTCAGTTTGCTACAGAGACCAGACTGGATTTCGAGCCGGAGCCGGTAGAGGAGATCCATTTTACTCCGGGAACTCCGTTTTTCCTGAAGGGGATTGTGTCGTACTCCTTTTAGGAGTTTTATTTTCGCCACGAATACACGAATATTTTATCTAATTATTCGTGTATTCGTGGCTACCAAAAAGGTTACTTCTTCAGCCCTTCCAGCATTTCCCTTGTCATCTTCTGAAGATCGAACTCGTGGCTCCAGCCCCAATCTGCTCTGGCTTCGGAATCGTCGATGCTGGAAGGCCAGGAATCGGCGATGGACTGGCGGAAATCTGGGGCGTAGTCGATCTCGAATTCTGGGATCTCTGCCTTG
>CBFGYW010000389.1:0-2276 GCA_965653085.1 uncultured Salinimicrobium sp. | reverse complement strand
AATTAAATTTAGTGAGAAATATCGAAGTGACCCCTGCCAACAGGGGAAACCTCACTGACAAAAATCTGGATTTCAGATGACAAAAGACCTCCATTCCCTTCAACTTCCCCCCTATCGCCCTGCAGATTCTGAACCTGTTTCCGAGGAACCTATTTTTGACTATCTTTAGCCCATATCCAGTATCAATGAGAGCCGTAATTTTTGCCTTTGCCACCCTGCTTGCCCTTACTACAAGTGCACGTGCCCAGAGGGCCACGGAGGTCGCTCCCCCGAATTTCATAAGGACCGTGATCTTCAGCGGAAATTCAGAATTCAGCGGCACACCCATTATAGCACTTGGCGAATCGCTGACCCTGGAATTTGACGATATTATAGGCGACGAGGCCGATTATTACTACAGCATCGAACATTTCAACTACGACTGGACGCCTTCTGATCTGGCAAAATCAGAATATCTCGATGGCTTCGATGATGTGAGGATAGGCAACTATCAGAATTCATACAACACCCTGCTTCTCTATTCGCATTACAGCCTTCAGATTCCCAACCAGGACACCCGGGCGCTGCTGGTAAGCGGCAACTATATGCTGAGCATCTTCAATGAGAACCGAGAGCTCGTCTTCTCCCGAAAATTCATGGTATACGAGCCACTTACCCAGGTGGAGGTGGAAGTAAAACGTTCCAGGGATGTGAAATTCATCCACTCCCGGCAGGTGGTGAATTTTTCGGTCGATCCTCAGGAGTTCATTCTGAAAAATCCTGAAAACAATGTGCAGGCCGTTATCCTTCAGAACAACAATCTGAAGACCGGTATCTACGGCATCGCCCCGCAGTACGTCCTGGGGAATGAACTCGTATACAAATACGACCAGGAAACCTCTTTTTGGGCAGGGAATGAATTTCTGGGATATGACAGCAAAGACCTAAGGGCTGCTACCATAAGTGTTCAAAGAATTGAAGTGGAGGACCTGTACCACCACTTTCTTTATCCCAACCGCGTAAGGGCCTTTGACCCCTACACCTACAATCCCGACATCAACGGAAACTTTGTGATCAGGACCATGCAAGGTACCGATCCCGATATTGAGGCTGAATATGTCTGGACCCATTTCGCACTCGAAATGTACGAACCACTTGAAGGCGGAGAGCTGCACCTCTACGGAAACTTCAACAACTACAACCTAGACGACAGCACCCGGTTAACCTACAACCCCAGTACCGGCCTTCACGAGGTCGCGCGCCTGTTTAAGCAAGGTTTCTACAATTACAAATACGTGCTGCTGCGCCCCGATGGAAGTCTGGATGAAGGTTTCATCAGCGGAAACTTCGAGACCACAGAAAACCAGTACACGGTAATCATCTATTATCACCCCGTAGGAGGCCGCTACGATCGCATAATTGGAACCGGAAGTGCAAATAGCATAAATATCACAAATTAACATACATTTGGCATTATCAATCCGCCAAAATGAAAAGCAACAGGCAACTTCTCAAATACAGGGGCTCGGAATGCCTCAATTGCCATCAGCCTCTGGACACCAGTGAATGTTACTGCCATCACTGCGGACAATTGAACAGCACTAAACGGCTTACCTTCAACGACTTTTTTGAAGAGTTTTTCTCGGGGATATTCGCCTACGATTCCCGGTTGTACCGCACCCTTCGGGCACTTCTGTTTAAACCTGGAAAGATATCCAAAGATTATATCGAAGGTAAAAGGCAGCGCTATGCCAACCCGTATAAGTTCTATCTCAGCGTCTCCATCCTCTTCTTCATCTTCTGGGGGATGACCCATGATTACGGAGTTGGAGAGAACAATACCAATGCTCAGGGCGAAGTAATAAAACCTGTAGACAACGATTCTGTAGTTGCGAATCAGGTATTGGGAATGATCGATGACGACCTGCGCGAGAAAAGCCTTTCTGAAGTTTTCATTCCCGAAGCCCAGGTGGACTCGATGGGTTTCTGGGCCGGAAGCAGCAAGAAGATCGAGATCTTCTCGAAATACTTCAGCGAAAATGAGGTAAAAAATCCTGAATTTGCCTTAACGGAACTCAAATACAAAGATACGTTTTACAACTCGTGGCTTTACGACAAGGTGGCTGATGCCATGACTTTTGATGCCGGGGAATTCATCGGATACCTCTTGGGGAAGCTGCCTTTCATCATCTTCTTTTTCCTTCCGGTCTTTGCACTGTTCATCTGGATCCTTTACCTACGCCGACCTTACACCTATATGGAACACCTCATCTTTACCTTTCATAATCAGACGGTTC
>CBFGYW010000388.1:0-2277 GCA_965653085.1 uncultured Salinimicrobium sp. | reverse complement strand
AAACGGTCCAGCTGTGCTTCAGGCAGGGCATAGGTACCTTCCTGTTCCACGGGGTTCTGGGTGGCAATCACCATAAAAGGAGGGGGCATGGAATGCTCCTGCCCGTCGATGGTTATCTGCCGTTCTTCCATAACTTCAAACAGGGCGGCCTGAGTTTTTGCCGGGGCCCGGTTAATCTCATCAATTAGAACTACGTGTGAGAAAATAGGCCCTGGCCTGAATTCGAACTGGGAAGTCGCCGTGTTAAGGATGGACGTCCCCAGAACATCGCTGGGCATCAGGTCGGGTGTGAACTGAATCCTGCTGAAGTCGGTTTCCAGAGTACGGGCAAAGAGTTTCGCGGTTATCGTCTTGGCCACCCCGGGTACGCCTTCTATGAGTACGTGTCCGTTGGCAAAAAGGCTTACGATGAGCAGTTCAATGAATTCCTCCTGCCCCACGATGATCTTCGAGAGCTGTTCCTTCAGTTTCACTACTGATTCTTTCAGATCCTCCAGGGGGATGCGGGAATTGAATTCTATTTCCTGTTCGTGCCGGGTATCCTGATTTTCCATATTATTTGTTTTTAAGGGAAGCAATTGCCGTATTCATTGACAATAATTCTTCTTTGGTAATGGTTTGTTTCGATTCTATATTCTGAATTAGCTGAAAGAGTTTTTTCACCTCTTCGAGATCTTTCCCGCTGTTGAGTGCGAGGCTGATGTAAAATTCCTTATCAATGCTGTTGGTGGGAACGCGGAAATGCAGCCTCACATATTCCAAAAATAAGGCAATCTTTTTATCTGCCACCTTTTTAAAGTCCCGGCGGTCGAGATACATTCCTGCTACCGTCCTGGTAAAATGGTAGGTCTGGTTCTGAAGCGGCTCCACCACCGGGATGGCTCTCTGTTTTCTTTTTCCTTCAAAGAGGACGAACAGCAGGGCGCCCAGCAGGGTGAAATAATACGCCCATTTCAGGGCCTTATTTCCCAATAGGATGTATAAAGGCGAGGTCTGGAATGTTTTCCCCACCTTCTTGTATTCATCCCAATAAAGGGTTCCATCTGCAGGGAGGTAGGCCAGAGCTTTTTCTGCATACTCAAAATTGTTCCCGTAGAGGAGAAAGAAATTGGAGAATGCCTGGGGGGTGGTGTTCAGCAGGATCCTGCCTTTTCCGTGGTCCACTCTTACAAAGTTTACTTCCGGCTCCTCTATTTCCAGCTCATCGGAATAAAGCTGGGAAACTCCGAGAACCACGTGTTCCAGGGTGTCTATTTCGCTGAAGGCGGAATGGTAGACTTCCTTGTCAAAGAGATAAGCTTTATCATTCCTGAATTCAGGCTGTACCAGATTCAGCATAGGTTTGGAAGATATCCCTTCCTCAGGGACAAGGGTGCTGACATTGAGGCCGAGGGTATCCAGAAGGTTCTTGCTAAAGGCATCGGAAGCGAGAAACAGGGTATTTCCCTCTTCCACCCAGGCGAGCAGCTTTCCGAGTTCTGCGTCATCGAAGGACAGTTGACTGTTTATCAGCACGTAGGTCCCTTCGGGGTCGTGTGCCGAGAGGAATTCGAAAGGCGTCTGGGTAACCTTGACCGTTTCAGAAAAGTTATCCTTCAGGTTGTCGTAAAGCACATATGTCCCCAGGGGAATCTTGTCATTGGAGGAGTAGCTGGGGTTCCAGTTCACCGGCTCCGGCTCAATGGCCTCCAGGTAGGTAAGGAAGGCGACCAGGAACAGGAACACCACCAGGGTTATCTTATAGGTCCTATTCATTGGTCTTCTTTATTAGGTCCTGCATCTTCTCAAATTCCCGTTTGCTCCTTAGAAACTGCTCTTTTGAAGCCTCAAAATTCCCGTACCAGATAAAGTCGTAGATCCTCGTGAGCTGCCGGAATTGCTGCTGCAGGGGTTCCTGCTTAATCTCTCTCAGGTATTCTTCATCTGTCTTGGAAAATTTATAGTCGATGAGCTCCTTACGGGTAAGCTGCTGCAGGGTCAAAAGGAAATAGTAACGGATTGCCAGCCTGTAATTCTCTTCGGCCACCGCCTTCTGAATGAGTTCTGAAATATCACTTGACTTCACAATCTCTTCCTCTTCGGAAAGGAAAACCTTACCTCCCTCCGTCTCGCTGAGCAGGATGGCGCCGGGATTCATTCTGTTAAAGACCCAGATTGCCAGGAGGAACACTAGAAGGAGGACCAGATAGGGCAGGAGCTTGATGATGAAAACGAGAAAGGCACTGGCCTCGTAATCGCCAAATAACCAGGAAAGGAGCTGGTGGTATTTCAGTTTGA
>CBFGYW010000387.1:0-2278 GCA_965653085.1 uncultured Salinimicrobium sp. | reverse complement strand
ATTTCTTCTGGATTATTGCCGAGTTTTCCTCATTTTTTAAAAGGAACTTTTTTTAGGAAATTTTTTAAAAAATCATTTTTCAAGAATTTATCTGAACGAAAAGTGGTCCCATATGACTTTCCTTATGAAGTAGATTACGTTTCTGGGGCCGATTTTATGGTTAGGAAGACTTTATTAGATAAAGTGGGAGGTTTCGACATGAGATTTTTTTTGTATTGCGAAGAGGTCGAACTAACCTACAGGATCTATCAAAATTATCCTGGTTTCGTTTCAATGATATTTCCACAATATAAAATCATCCATTTAAGTCAGGGCTCAAGTTCAAGTAGAAGTGATCAGAAAAAATTTATTCTGAGACAGATAAAAAGCCGGGCCCTCTATTACTCCATTACCCGGAATAGATTATCTGGATTTGTTTATTATTTTATCAGTCTAAAAAGATTATATATAAATTAAATATAATTCAATAACTTGAAATTGCTCCTATGTTTTGGTACACGACCTGAGGCTATAAAAATGGCTCCAGTAATTAAAGAATTAAAAAAGCAACAGGTGGCTTTTAAAGTGTGTATCACGGGACAGCACAGTTCTATGCTGAAACAGGTTCTCGATTTTTTTGAAATTGAAGTAGACTATGACCTACAGGTAATGAGGGTGAATCAATCTTTGAATTCCCTCAGTGCGGAAATATTAAATTCTTTTGATCCTATTCTTGAAATTGAAAAACCTTCCTGGGTATTAGTCCACGGTGATACTACTACCAGTGTTATGGCAGCTTTGGCAGCATTTAATAGAAGGATTCCAGTAGCCCATATCGAGGCAGGATTGCGTACTTATGATAAGACCTCACCTTTTCCGGAAGAAATGAATCGACAACTGACCTCAAGAATTGCCGACCTTCATTTTTCCCCCACTAAGCAGGCAGTTTTTAATTTGCGGCAGGAAGGGTTGTCTGAAGAGAAGATCCATTTAACCGGAAATACCATTGTTGATGCCTTAGAATGGGCAAGGAATAATCCTTCTTCTACCGACCAGGAAATATTAAGATTAAGGATGTTGATCAATCCCGAAAAAAAGCTTATCCTGATTACTGGTCACAGGAGGGAGAATCTCGGTACCGGATTTGCGGAAGTAGTCAGTGCCCTTGAAGAAATTGCAGCCTTAAAGGATGTACAGATAATATTTCCTGTACATTTAAATCCTCAAGTACAGTCAGCAGTTGAATGCCTTCGGGCTATAAATAACATTCATTTAGTAGATCCGATCGGATATTCTGCACTGCTATGGTTGTTGGAACATTGCGATTTGATTATTTCAGATTCTGGAGGAATCCAGGAAGAAGCGCCTTCTTTTGGAAAGAAAGTGTTGGTCACCAGAGAATTTACTGAACGCCCAGAAGGCGTGGAAGAGGGATACTCTGTTATTACAGGATGTCATCGTGATAAAATCGTAGCGGAAGCGGTAAAAATACTTAATGTCAAGGATAAACAAAACAAGAAGGGGAATCCGTATGGGGACGGTACTGCGGCGCAGAAAATTGTCCAGGTATTGAAAGACAAAATTCAGGACTGATGAGGAAAAATATTCTTGTCGTGGTTGAATCCCTTCTGGTGGAGGAAAGTAGTGGGGCGAAAGCAAATCTTGCACTAATTAGAAATTTAAGAAAAGCGGGATTTAATCTGAGAGTTTTTCATTATTCAAAAAAGAAAGTGCTTATTGATGGGATACAATCTATTATGATTGATGAAAGTCGGACGAGTCTTTTGTTTTTCCTAAGTCGTTTTGAAAGATATTTAAGGAAAACCTTCAATTTTAAATTAAATAAATTAATTGATCAGGTATTTGGATTTTCCTTTACCCTTTTCAATGATCGGAATAGTATCGTTAAATCCCTTAATCGTATTGAGGATTTTAATCCAGATTTAGTTTTAACTTTAAGTCAGGGCGCAAGTTTTAGACCACACCACGCTCTTCTTAGGATACCCAAATGGCATCATAAATGGGTAGCTTACATTCACGATCCTTATCCAATGCATTCTTACCCCCGCCCATATGATTGGGTAGAACCAGGTCATCAAAAAAAAAGAAAATTCTTCTTACGAGTCACTGAAAAGGCAGAATTTGCAGCTTTTCCAAGTAAGTTGTTAGAAGAATGGATGGCTGGGTATTACCCTAGTCTTAAAGGGAAAAGTGTGGTTATTCCACATCAGATAAATGAATTTTCTGAACTACTCGAGAAGGAAATACCAAAGTGGTTTAATCCTGATAAGTTTAATTT
>CBFGYW010000386.1:0-2282 GCA_965653085.1 uncultured Salinimicrobium sp. | reverse complement strand
GGAACCGGAACTTTCCTCACGGAAGGTTTCAGATACGAAGACCAGCCATTCTTGCCCCCGTGCACCCCGTTGGAGAGCAGCGGATGGTGCAGCGCGATGATCGTGGTCTTCTCCTGGTTCTTCTTGAGTTCCGATTCTATTTCGGTAAACATCGCTTCCCGGGTCTTGATTTCCGGGCAGTCGTCATTTACCCGCGGAAATTCGTCCCAGTCCTGGATGAACCACTGCGAATCCAGCACTATGAGGTGCACCTCATCTGAAATGTCTATAAAAGAAAACGGACAGCCCGGGACGGGGTGCAACATTTCTTCGGCGTCAAATTCCTTCTGCAACAGATCGGCTGCCTCCTGAAGGCCCACCACCCCATTTGCCCATTCCTGCTCGCCCGGAACAAAGATCACCTGCCCGGGGAAATCCCCGATGGTGGGTAATTGGCCTTTCCAGAAAATACTGTCATTTTCAGAAAAATTATCTCCCAGGAAAAGGAGAAAGTCATCTGAAAGGGCGCTGGTATCTTTAGAAGTCAGATGATCATTCAGTGCCTGCAGGGTCGGCAGGGCTGCCGAAGATTTGCCGTGCCCGGTATCGCCTATGAAATAAAAACTTCTCAGGACCTCGGTACCCGTCGAGTCTGGTTTCTGCTTTTCTTCCTGCGGCACCTCCTGTGCGGAAAGTGTAATTATATTAAGGATAAGAAGAAGGGGGTAGACTAGATTTTTCGCATTCATTTCAGGACCTGTCGTTAAGGATAATTCTCTAAGCTATAAAAGCGATTTTTATTTTTTTCGAATTTTTTGTTAAAGCAGCTGTAGCTGCCTTTCATACGGCATATTATTCAGTTTTTATCTAAGGATAACGCAGCAAATTGGCAGCAGGGCCCTATCTAACCCCTTGCTTACCCCGACCTCACCCCTTTCTCACCCCTATCTGACCCCTTCGGAAAGGGGTGAGAAAGGGGTGAGCTCGCCCTTAAGTAGGGGAAAGATATGGAGCGGGTAGCCGCTGCCCTGCCTGAGGAATTCTTCTCGGAACGCCTAATATTGGTCTGCTCTGGAGTCTTTTTCCGTTGCCGGGGCTCCGCCCGATTGAAGGTCCTGGCTGCGGAATAATGTCCCTTAAGAATAATTACTGATTTTTTATAAAGTTTCATTTTGGGCGACATGTTTTGTCGTAGAGTGGAATTAAATTCGAATTAGAATTTAAAAACTTTGTTCAACCCAAAATTCACTCAAGATGGCTAAAATTAAAGACGGCGCCCTTTTGGGCAAGTTTGGCAACCTTGTTGGTTGCAAGCTGCGGGACACCTACTATGTGAGGTCAGCGCCGCAGAGAACCTCCCCCCGCACCGAGGGGGAACTGCACTCGGAAAATAATTTCCGGGTGATCATTAACTGGCTGAAGCCTATAGTGCCTTTCGTAAATCAGGGCTTCAGAAACAGCAGGATGTCGGGCTACAATGCTGCCCATTCCAGCCTGAGCAAAGAGGCCCTGGTAAAGGATGGCCTGCATTCGTATATCAATCCTGAACTGGCAAAAGTTAGTTCAGGGAATCTCGGAATTGCTGCAAACCTGCAGGCGGTACCTGATGGGCAGCAGCAGCTGCTATTTTCCTGGGACACCAGCCTGGTACCCAACAGCAGCCCCCGGGACAGGATTATGATGCTGGCCTATAACGTTAAAAAGGCCACAGCACGATATGAACTAAATGGGGCCAAAAGGTTCACAGGTCAGGATGTCCTGCCCCTGCCCACCGGCGTGCCCGGGACCTTTTACCTGTACGCTGCATTTGTGGCGGAGGATGGAAGTCGGCAGGCGGACAGTAGCTTTCTGGGAACCATAGAGCTTTGAAGATGGGTGGAAAGGTCAATTATCGAGTAGTCCAGCTGAATTTCGAAAGGGCTTGGCAGGGGAAGGAGATCAGGGTCTTCTTCCCTTGCTGCTTTTCGAAAACCATGCCTCCGGATTAAGACTCCTCCCTTTAATCCGTTACCAACACCTTTTCCAAACCTGCGGAATCGCAATATTCCTGCACTACAGCTTACCACTTCCGGTTCCACTCCCATCTACCCTTCCCCCACCCTTTCCTTCCTTTCCGGCCCCAGCTTCAGAACCACTTGTAAACGACTACAATCACTTACAATCGCTTATAAACGAAAGCAAACAATTAACTACCGAATATCAGGGATTTACAAGCCTAAGTTTGTTCTGTTGATTCAGCAAAACAAAAGTTCAATTTAAAAACTGAAAGTCATGAACACATTAAGGAACAGGGTCCAGTTGAT
>CBFGYW010000385.1:0-2290 GCA_965653085.1 uncultured Salinimicrobium sp. | reverse complement strand
ATGTCGCCGCCTTTCTTTTAAACCCCCTCATCTGATGATGAGGGGGTTTTTTTATACCACGAATGCACGAATGTCCTACTCGTTTGTTTGTTTATTAGTAAGACTCTTTCCCTCTTCAGGAGCGTAAAAAATTATTCGTGGATTCGTGGCAGTAAAATATTTCCTGCTACTCCTTTATAAAATCCCTGAAATCCTCGAAGAATGACTCCAGTAGATCCATATTCTTATACAGGAATTCGAAAACCAGGGGCCATTGATTTCTGTTATGAATGTTGACCCTGTCCAGCTGCACGTAGATTCGCGTTACCAGTTTCCCCTCAGGCAGAAAATAATTGTCTTCCAGAAGGGCGTAGGGAAGATAGTCAGATTTCAGGACGCTCTCCAATGACTGGAATTTCTCGGTGTAATATTCCTGAATTACATCATCTGAAGAACTGACGTCCAGAGAGACCTGGGCCATTTCCGTAGTAAAGGTAAACTTAAGCTGGACCTCTTTGATCCTGGTGTTATATAGTATCCATTTCCGGGGAAATTTCTGGCCGAATTCTGTCCAGAACTCTTCCCTTATCCTTTTTGATTCTTCCCGACTGAACATCAGAAGAAGTAGGCTATAAGGATTCCCGCAACGATAGCTGCCATTTTTGAGGCATTGAATCGATGATTCTTGGATGCTTCAAATAGAATGGTGGTTGATATGTGAAGAAAGATACCTATTACTATTGAATTGAGATAGACCTCCAGCTCCTTCAGAAGATCAAAGGAATAGGAAAGCCAGCTTCCCAGAGGGGTCATCGCAGCGAAGACAAGTAGGAAAAAGGCAGCTTTGGTCTTTCCCATATTTGATTTCAGTAAAAAGGATGCAAGGATAATTGCAACACGAATTTTATGCAGGAGTAGCCGGTGCAGAAGGTGCTCCCGGTCATTGAGGGGTATTCCTTCGAGAAGGGCATGTATACAAAGGCTGACGAATAACAGACAGGGAAAAACAGTTGAGTTCTCATCGTGATGAAGGTGCCCATCTACGGCACCGTGGGAAAACAATTCCAGAAAGATCTGAAACAGGATGCCCAGCATGATGAAGATCCCTACTGAATCTTCCCCAGTACTGTAAACATCGGGAAGGAACTCGAAGACGGTAACCGATAGGAGATAGGCCCCGCTGAATGACAGCAGCAATTTCAGCCCTAAGGATTCCTTGGGTTTTAGGAACAGTGCGACGAGAAAACCTATGACAACTGCAAGAATAGGTAATATGAAAATCATTACTGGAATACTAGAATAAGACGATCGGACGTAGCTTCATTGAAATCTTCCAATTTATAATTTCCGAAGGTGTGGAGTAGTTCAATACCCGCTCTCGAAAAGTACGCCTTGAAATCCTCTAAAGTTAAACTTTTTACCCTTTCAGTAAAATTATAAAGAGTTCCCTCATCTTCGAACTGTATATTTTTAAGGATATAGCCGTTTGTACAGGTTCGGGAGAGGTGAAACTCTATACCTTTGACCGTTTTCACTTCCTGTGGGACCAGATTGGCAATGACTTTTTTTACGTTCATAAAATCGATTACACCACATCCATTTTCTGTCAGCTCCTCTTTAATGGAGGCAATAGTTCGGAAATTGTCCTCGTCCCGTTCAAAGTAACCGAAACTTGTAAAGAGATTAAACACTGCATCAAATTTATCAGGCATCGGTTTACACATGCACTGAACCTTGAAGTGGAGGCTTTCATTTTCGAACTGGCGCGCGTATTCAATGCTCCTCGGGGAAAGGTCTACGCCTGTAACGTCATAACCTAATTGATTGAGGTAAATGGAATGTCTGCCTTTTCCGCAGGCAAGGTCAAGAATTCGGGCGCCTGGTTTAAGTTCAAGAAAGGAGGTAAGGTTTTTCATGAACAGCTGTGCTTCCTCATACCCGCGATCCTTGTATAAAATATGGTAATAGGGGGTGTCGAACCAAGAGGAAAACCAGTTTTGTACAGTCATTGCCATATCCTGCAAAATTAGCGTATTTTTGCATCTTTGAGATCATTAAGGATGGGAAATAATTTTAAGATGCTGGCGAAAACCCTATATGGATTTGAGCCTGTACTGGCAAAAGAACTAAGGGATTTAGGAGCTATTGATGTGAAGGAAGGGGTGCGCTCAGTAAGCTTTTACGGGGATACGGGCTTTATGTATAAAGCCAACCTTTCGCTGCGGACAGCTATTAAGATCCTGAAACCCTTCAAGAGTTTCAAGGTTACTTCTGAAGATGAACTTTATAGGGAAATCTATAAGATCTCCTG
>CBFGYW010000384.1:0-2295 GCA_965653085.1 uncultured Salinimicrobium sp. | reverse complement strand
TCCACTGCAAAAGGATTCACATTAAGCACCTCGATTTCAACCGTACTGTTTTTCTTGAATCTCGGCCTTTCCAATGTATCCCGCACTTTATTGGCCTCGTCAAGGGAATAATAGAAAATATTGTCCGACTGGAAGTCATACACCACTTTATAACGCTCCTGCCCAAAAAGGACTACCTGGGCTGACAAAAACAGTAACAGAGTAATTATTTTTCTCATTTTATCTTCCGATTAAAAAGTTCTTAAAAGTATCAAAAAAATTAAAACTCAAAGGTTTAGGGACAAAAATTACTGTCAGACGTAAAATATCAGGTATCCTTTGGCCTCACTAGAGGTGCGAGCAAATCTTCATTTCCCTGATGCAGGGAAAAATTACCGATTCAAATTTATCTTATATTTAACACCTGAAATAAATATAAAAGATGAAAAGACATCCTGCTTTTTCTGCCATTATTATCGCTGGAGTATTCCTATTTTCCTCCTGCTCTGCTCATAAATTATCACATGTCCAGGCAAAAGAAGAATTCATAGTTGAAATGAAGAGACCTGCTGCCCGTGGGGGAGTGGTAGACGTTGCCCTGCAGGGCCTCCTTCTTGGTGCCACCTATCTTGCTGAAAAATCTTCCCAAGCTTTGTCCAGCAGCTATTCCCAGGATCTGTCGATAAATGATTATTACAACTCCTACACCGGAAAGGTCGAAAAGACATATTCAGAGATCCACGTGAAGAAGTACTCCAATCCGACTAAAGAAGGAAAGGAGGAAGAATTGGAAAAAGTGATCAAGCAGGAACTTGCGGAGCAGCCAAAGACACGGGGAAATCAGGCAGCTTTTCTTTCTATGGAGGAGATCATAAGGCCGGAAAAAGAGGATCTGCTGAATTTTCATGCAGTGTTTCGTCTGGAAAGCGCAGAAGATAATCCTGGTATTACCAGGTTAAGCTTCGATGAATTGAGAATTTTCTTTTCAAAGACAAAAGTATTTCAGGACGAGAACCTCAATGCGAGATTGTCCATTTTAATAAAAGGTCAGTGGAGAGGGGAAGATGGTACCCCAATGGCTGATACGTTGATAGAACAGGAATACGATCTTCGCAACCTGAAATACGGAGCCGAAAACCAGATCAAGACTCCTATCCTCTCTCATTGGTATTATGATATTCCAATTGTACCCGATGTAGAAGACAATTCCAGCTTTGGAATTGTGGAAGTAAGTGTTCAGCTGGAAGAGTATGAAGGGAAGAAGAGTAAGTATATCAACCAGCTTCCAAGCATCCTTTCTGACAACAAAAAGGCGATTATCAAAAGTGGTTCTTCTACTATTAAAAAGATAACTGGAGGGGAATAATTTTTCCTAAAATAACCAAATAAAGAATTCCCCAATGAACTTCAAGCACTTTTTCATTGGGTTAAATTTAGAACTGAATGCAGTTATTTATAACAATATCATTGTTCAACTAACATTTCAAATAAAAGCTTTTAATACTCTGGTAACCAGCACGCAAAATATACTTTGAAGTGATGTTTAAAATTCTAATGACAGAATGTCACCCCACCTTTAGCCGGCCACTTAGTCGATATGTTCAGTATGAAACAGAGATAGATTAATATTATGGATTGCAACTAGCCGTTTCCGAATAACTGTTTCTTCAACCCTTCATTCTCCTGACACATTCCAAAGAAAACAGAGGTAATCGTGGAGGTTCCCAGATCTCCAACGCCTCTACAGGAGATGCAGCTGTGACTGGCCTTTAAGACGATTCCTACATCTTCCACCTCCAGGCATTCCATCAGGTCCCTTGCAATATCATAAGTAAGACGTTCCTGCACCTGCGGCCTCCTGGCTTGGAAATCTACCAACCGGTGAAGTTTTGACAGCCCTATCACCTTGTCTTTAGGAATATAAGCAAGGTTAGCCTTCCCTGTGATAGGTATAAAATGATGCTCACAAAAAGAGGTAAAAGGAATGTTCATTTCCATTAAGGGTGAATTATAGCCATAGCTGTTCGGGAAAAATGTGATCTCTGGCCTATTCTGTGGATTCAGCCCCCTGAAGATCTCGTTGATATACATCTTCGCTATTCTCCCGGGCGTGTCTTTAAGGCTATCATCTTCCAGATCCAGGCCTATAATGTTTAGCACCTCTTCAAACTTTTTCGTCAGTAGCTCTATTTTATTCTGGTCACTGATAATGCTTCCTGTTCTGTCATAAGTGGTCTCCAGTTTAGGATACTTTACAGGTAATCCTTCCTTTACTGTTAAACGATTGTTTCCGTTCATATCGATATTCATTTAAGA
>CBFGYW010000383.1:0-2310 GCA_965653085.1 uncultured Salinimicrobium sp. | reverse complement strand
CGATTAAGGTTGCTAATCTTTCTGAATTACTCACTTCACTTCCTCTTGGATACAACACTAAAATTGGAGAACAAGGTCTGCAACTGAGCGGTGGGGAGAAGCAGAGAATTCTCATTGCACGGGCTGTATATAAAGATCCGCATTATCTTTTTTTTGATGAAGCTACCAGTTCGCTTGATGCAGAAAATGAAAAGGTGATAACCGAAAACCTTTCTACTATTTACGAAAATAAAACTGTTGTGGTAATAGCTCACCGGTTATCTACTGTAAAAAATGCCGATCAGATACTCGTAATGGACAAGGGTCGTATCGTGGAGGAGGGAACTCATTCTGAACTGATCCTTCGCAATGGATTATACCATAGATTGATAAGTAACCAACTTTAATTTTAGTGCCATCGAAAATTTAAGGTCATATAGAAGCAATGAAATTCGGGAACCTGGATGGTTTTTACGCTGGGGGCCAATTTTGGTTCTGTTTTTCTTTCTGGGACTTATCTTTTTTGCGTCCATAATCGCCTATAATGAAGTGATAGAAGGTAAGGTTACCATAACCTCTCAGAATCCTCCTGTTCATCTTCGGGTAAGGCAAACGGGAACGATTTCAAAAGTGAACTATGGGATCGGAGATTCTATTCCAGTAGGTGCTATTGTTGGAATTCTGAAGAATCAGGCGGATGAAAAAGATGTAGCATTTCTAAAGGATAAATTACAGCCAAAGATTCCAGCAGTAGAATCTATGGAATCTTTACTCAATGAATTTCCTTTTCAGCTCAGGCTTGGAAGTACGATTCAGCCATTTTACAAAAAGTACCTGGAAAGCTATCAAAAATCACTTCTGAATAAATCTTTAGAAGACGATGTTATAATGCAGGAGCAGGTATTAAATGAACTCAGTGATCAGGAACTTCTTATTATGAATAAGAAAGAAGAACTTGATTGGTCTGTGCGGAATCTCAATCTTTTTAAAAACGATTACCAGAGACATGAGGAACTATACCGCAAAGGAATAATATCCTCTAAGGAACTGGAGGAGGTGGAAAAGGAGTTTCTGAGAGAACAGAGGCAATATGAATTATCAGAACAGGAATATGTAGAACTAATTTCGAAACGAAAATATCTCCAGAAAAAGGATCTGCTGACAAAGAATGCGAAATTCAGAGGTGACAGAATGCAAAATGCTGAACTCGCACTAGCTCAACAAGACCTTATTAATGCTATCTCCCAATGGGAGGAAGAGTATGTCTTTAGAAGTCCCATTTCCGGAAGAATTTCATATCTGAATGTTTTAGGGGAGAACCAAAATGTAAATGCTGGTGATATTATTTCTACTATAGTCCCTCTTGATCAGCAGAATTTAATCGGAAAATCTTTGGTTCCAGTACGGAATTCGGGGAAACTGCGCAGAGGGCAAAAAGTCATTTTAAAGTTAGAGAACTTTCCCTTTAGAGAATGGGGAACGTTAAATGCTACCGTGGAGACGATATCAGAAATTCCACAACAAGAAAATGAAACAGGATTTCTGGTTTATTTTAAAATCGACAGCCTCACGACATCCCATGGAAGAATTCTGGAATTTAATCAAGATTTGATTGGAACAGCAGAAATTATTGTTGATGAAGTTAGTATTCTGGAACGCATATTTTACCAATTACTATTTACTGAAAAACCTTCCAGGAGGGGTGGTTTTTTCTCCACAAGTATTTCCTTCCTGGAAGGTTTTTCAGTAAATAGTAATTGGATCATTTCATGCGTTGGTTTTGTCTGTGTTTTCTCGATATCTTTTAAAATGGCCACAACAGTATTTATTCGCGCTTTCATTCCTTTCTCCAGGGTTGAGAGATTTGATCCGAGGCTTTCGAAGAGAGTGAACCTGTTAGCTTCAAAAAAGTCCAGCATGATCTGGAGGGTTTCGCTATGCTGTGTCCCCAACTGCCGGGAGTATTTTTTTAATTCTTCCGCAGTTTTCTCTTTAAATCTTATGGTCACAAAGGGCACTCTTTTTTTCACTAATCACCTATTTTTCAAAAGATAGTATGGCCGATTCAGTCTAAAAAGGGAGTAGCCTTTTTTAAGAATTTCTGGATGGTCAAAATTGAAATTCCTCAAGAAGGCATTATGAATCGTGAGAATTCAGTAACTGTGGGTATGTTTAATATCTTATATCTTCCCCAGGATTTTGAAGAGTTATAATTACCTGATTGTAGATAAACGTTCAACTATTTTACAATTTGAAAAGCGAACGGAGCGAAGCGGAGTGCTGCAAGCCCCAAATCTACCAGAACTAATACTATTTTGTGAGGCAAATTTT
>CBFGYW010000382.1:0-2322 GCA_965653085.1 uncultured Salinimicrobium sp. | reverse complement strand
CCCCCGGGCATCAGGTACGTTGGAGTCTGATAGATACAGAATGATGGCGTATTTGTCGGTGTTGTCGATCTCTCCCAGGAAATTCTTCTGGGCAGTAACCATTTCCACTATTCCCGGTTTAATAATTTCAGAAGAATATACGTCGTTTGGTGAGTAGACGTCAATCAAAACCTCCATTCCATCGACCATAAAACTGGTGGTATCGGGCTCGGCGTACATTATGGGATGGTCAATCACCTGAAAATATCTACCTACGTTAAAGACGTCTGTTTCCGTGGTTTCTGAAGCATCTGCAACAGCAGGGGCAGGTGTCAGTGAGGTGCCAGCAATAAGGGAAGACGGACGCAGGATCTCAAGGCGGTACGGCTCTTCCTGCAGGTTCTCGAAATAGCCTACAAATCCGTGCAGGTTCAGCATAAAATTCTCGTGGGCTTCGATGTTGGTTCCCGAGGGAGAGAAAACCCCTTCTTCCCCTTCAACATCATAAGAATCGTTTACCCAATAGGTAACCCGATCCAGTTCAGCGGCATTGCTGATCCTCCAGGAGTTCTGATCCCGTTTTTCAACAGCCAGTTCCCTACCTGAATAATCGAGCGCCTGGAAGCCTTCAATGAATTTACCGTAATTGTCTTCAGAATATGTTCCAGGTACAGTTTTAGGGATAAAAAAGGTGGTGGCATCGGTGGAGAATCTGTCAGGATTCACGCTTACCATTACCTTGTCTTCCTGCACATTTACAAGGTCGATGGATGCAACAACGGGTTGATCCCCAGCTGGTGTTGTGGGAACTGATTTACATCCTGCAAGCAGACCCAGGGCAGCGAGGATGAGAAGATTTTTTTTCATAAAATTGGTTTGATACTAAATAGTCTTAAGAGGGGGAGATAAGTTACACTTATCCCAGAACATCTTTAAATATTTCGCTGGATTTAATAAAAATTTTGGAATTCCAATCTTATTTAAAGGGTTGACCCATAGGTAGAATCACTTCCTTGACTTCTCCAGGATTTAGGCTATTTAGTAGGATGTCTCCAATGCGTACTCTTACAAGTCTTAAGGTTGGAAAACCCACGGCAGCTGTCATTTTTCGTATCTGTCTGAACTTCCCTTCGGTGAGAGTAATGGATATCCAGCTTGTGGGACCATGGCGGGAGTCCCTTATTTTCCTGGTTCTTTCAGGAAAGGAAGGAGCTGAAGGTAAAGGAAAAACTCGGCAGGGGGAGGTAATCATCCTTTTACCATGCACCCCGATTTCCACACCCTGGCGCAGCTCTTCCAATTCCTTTTCCCCGATGCACCCATCCAACTGGGCGTAATATTCCTTTTCCACCTTCCTGCTTCTGATGGCTTCACTGATATTCCCATCAGTCGTAAGCAATAATAGGCCTTCAGAATCTTCGTCAAGCCTGCCTATGGCCATGGTGCCTTCAGGAAAGTCATAAAGCTCTCCCAGAAGCTTTTTATTCTTCCGTCTGGTCTGGTTATTTGAGAATTGACTGAGATATCCAAAAGGTTTGTAAAGCTTGAAATTCGAGGTCTTCATATAGTACTGGAAAAGAGGCTTAAAGACTGGGGGTTTGAATGCTATTATTTTGCCAAAATCAGCACCGAAAATACGGTTATTCTATGAAAATGAAGTAAATTTGGTAACGTGTTAAGTAGAATTAGCACCGCAAATAAATATTATTCAATTTATAAAACCTAACCACAATGAGAAAAGTAAGTAAAATATTTTTGGCTTTATCTGTATTTGCAATGGTGAGTTGCGGGGAAGATAAAAAACAGCAGGAGGAAAACATCACCATAGGAGGTGACGAGAATACAGAGGAAACTACCAGGACCACCTCTGAAGATATGTCTTCAGACACTACTGCTACCGATGGGGAAGTGGTGGAGCTTGAGATCACAGGAAATGATCAAATGCAGTTCAATAAGAATGAGCTTCGGGTTAAGGCCGGGCAGACTGTAAGGCTAACCCTGAAGCACGTGGGAGAAATGCCGGAAAATGTTATGGGACATAACTGGGTTCTGCTGGAAAAAGGAACTGATATCTCTGAATTTGGGCAGAAAGCTGTTGCGGCTGCAGAGAACGACTACATACCAGAGAACGCAACACAGATGATTGCCCACACCGAACTTATAGGGGGAGGGGAAACAACTACCGTAGAATTTACTGCCCCAGCGGCAGGAACTTATGATTTTATCTGTAGCTTTCCGGGACACTATGCCGTTATGCAGGGTAAATTTATAGTGGAATAAGCTGAATATTATGTCTCGTCCTGAATAATCGATACAGATTATTAGACTTATTTTTTATAAAGG
>CBFGYW010000381.1:0-2323 GCA_965653085.1 uncultured Salinimicrobium sp. | reverse complement strand
GGGGCCTCGGTGCCCGCTCACGGATTATACCTGACAAAAGTGGAATACCCTAAAGAAATATTTTTGGATTAATGGCAGCAGCAACGGGAAAGGCTTTCGATTTTAAAATGTTCAGGCGGCTGCTTGAATATACCAATGTCTACAAATGGACTTTCTATTTTGTGGCTGTTGCGGCTATCCTGCTTTCTGTTTTTGGGGTTCTGAGGCCATATCTGCTTCAGATGACCATCGACGAGGGTATAGTTCCGCAGGACCTTTCCGTAGTGGTTTATTATGTTGCCCTGATGGCTGGAATCCTGCTGCTGGAAGTCCTGTTCCAGTTCTGTTTTATTTACTTCGCCAACCTGCTCGGGCAGGATGTGGTGCGGGACCTGAGGGTGGACCTGTTTGAACATATGCTGCAGTTCAAGATGAAATATTTTGATAAGTCTGCGGTTGGACGACTGGTAACCCGGGCAGTGAGCGATATTGAGACCATTGCGAGTATCTTCAGCCAGGGACTTTTTATGATAATCAGCGATCTTCTGAAAATGCTGGTGGTATTGGGTTTCATGTTCTACCAGAGCTGGAGGCTTACCCTGCTGGTGCTGGTGGTACTGCCTTTTATCCTTTATGCCACACGGATCTTTCAGATCAAGATGAAGAGTGCCTTCGAGGTGGTGAGGGCTGAGGTGGCGAACCTGAATACCTTTGTTCAGGAGCGGATCACCGGTATGAAAATAGTGCAACTCTTCAGCCGGGAACAGACGGAATACCAGAAATTTCAGGAGATAAACGATAAGCACCGCAAAGGATGGATAAAAACGGTGTGGTACAACTCCATTTTCTTTCCAATCGCAGAGATGTCTACTTCGGTGACCATCGGACTGCTGGTATGGTATGGGGGGTTAAGAGTAATGGCGGGCAGTGAGGCCATTACCCTGGGGGTGATTGTGGCTTTTATCCAGCTCACCCAGATGCTTTTTACGCCGCTGAGGCAGATTGCCGATAAATTCAACACCCTCCAGATGGGGATGGTAGCTGCCAACAGGGTTTTTGGAATTCTCGACACCAAGGCTACAATTCCTGATAACGGAACCATTGAGGTGGAACACCTGAAAGGGGAGATAAGTTTTGACAACGTGCGTTTTGGCTATGTTGAAAATGAGGAGGTGCTGAAAGGGGTTTCCTTTTATGCCAAGCCGGGAGAGACGATTGCTATTGTTGGTGCCACGGGGGCAGGGAAGTCCACGGTGATCAATCTTCTGAACCGCTCCTACGAGATCAGCGGTGGAAAGATCCTCATCGACGGAATTGACATTGAAGATATGACCCTGAGGTCGCTGCGGGCGCAGATAGCAATAGTGCTTCAGGATGTATTCCTTTTTGCAGATACCATTGCCAATAATATAAGTCTGAATAATCCTGAAATTTCGGAAGAGGAGATTATCGAGGCGGCCAGAGAGATCGGGGTTCACGATTTTATTTCCAGTCTTCCCGGAGGCTACCAGTACAACGTGAAGGAACGCGGGGTAATGCTTTCTTCAGGGCAAAGGCAGCTGATCGCTTTTCTTAGGGCCTATGTCAGCAACCCGAGTATCCTGGTTCTTGACGAGGCTACTTCTTCAATAGATTCCTATAGCGAACATCTGATTCAGAAGGCTACTGATAAGGTTACCAAAGGGCGGACCTCAATAGTCATCGCCCACAGGCTGGCTACAGTCAAGAAGGCTGATAAGATCCTGGTGATGGATGCAGGAAAGATCGTGGAGGTTGGGACTCACGAGGAGCTGTTGAAGAAGGAAAATGGCTATTACAAAAACCTGTATGAGGTGCAGTTTCTTACCGAAGAAGCGGTGTAAACTGAGTTTTGTAGAGGTGTTTTCAGAAAATTTCAGCTGCCAGGCTGGCTGACTTTTATACCAGATCGGCCTTCAGTTTATTGATAAGCTCATCCCGGTCTTCATAAATAACGAATTCCCCATCTTTAATATAGGAAATCTGCCCGGTTTCCTCACTTACCACCAATGCAACGGCGTCGGTCTTCTCAGTGATTCCAACGGCTGCTCGGTGGCGGAGTCCGAAGCGAAGGGGAATATTTCGGTCGTTTGAAACGGGAAGGACTACCCTGGTGGCGGTAATATAATTGTCTTCAATTATGATGGCCCCGTCGTGGAGGATACTGTTCTTGTAGAAAATAGATTCAATAATAGGCTGGTTGACCAGTACCTTCATTGCATCTCCTGAATTTTTTCTTCTCATTGGTGTTGGTTTTTTGATATACAAATATACCCAATCTACGGTGGAAAACATAGACTGGAAGTCAGCTCCCTTAGGATAATAT
>CBFGYW010000380.1:0-2329 GCA_965653085.1 uncultured Salinimicrobium sp. | reverse complement strand
ACTTTACCTTTTTGTAATTAAAAATGGACTTGAAGGGGTATATAACGCTGCTTCTCCAAATCCTGTGACTAATGAAGAGCTCATGAATGAGATTGCAAGGGTGGAAGGAAAAAAGCTGCGGCTCCCTAATGTCCCTTCTTTTGCCATGAAACTGGTATTGGGCGAGATGGCTAATCTGGCTCTTGAAAGTCAGTTGGTAGCAAGCCAGAAAATCCAGGAAAAAGGCTTTGCCTTCAAATATGTCAATCTTGGCAACGCGCTACAGGACCTGAAACAGAAGGAAGCCAGCAGCTGAGGACTTGCCTGAAGAAAAAATCCCGAAGCGGAACTTCGGGATTTTTCTGAACTTGAAGTAATTCTACTAAAGGATTACCTGTTATTTTCGTATCTACTGTTTTGTAGCTTTAACATCGATCTTCAATTCGATCTCATCGCTGATCCAGTTGTCTCCAAGATTGTCGAAAACAGATTGAGAACCGTAGTTCACTTTCCAGTCGGTCCTGTCAATGGTGAAGGTCTCACTTTCAATGGTCACCTCGTTTCCATCAACCGAAGTGCTTACAGGAAATTCGATATTCTTGGTATCCTCCTTTAGAGTAAGATTACCCTGCATCATTTTCTGTCCGTCCTTTTCAGTAATCCCGGTGATTTCAAAAGTAGCAGTAGGGAATTTCTCAACATTGAAGAAATCAGTTTCTTTTCCTTCCACAGTTCCTTTCAGGTGATTTTCCAGATTGGTTTTGTCCTCGTCAGAAATCCCTTCATCAGTCACAGTAAGGGAGTTCATGTCTATGGTTACCGTTCCGCTCTCTATCTCTTCCTCAGTGGCAGAAATGGTTCCGGACTGAATGTCAATAGTTCCACGGTGCTCCCCTGTAGGCTTGGTTCCTCTCCACTCTATGGTAGATTCTTCTGAGTTGATCTCGTAAGTGGAAGCAGTTTCACTGGCGGTTGCAGCTTCCTGGGCTTCTACTGGTTCAACTGTGTTTTCTTTGTTATCTTTGCAGCCCACGGTGGTCACCACGAGGCTCGCAATTACAAAAACATTAAAAATTCGGTTTTTCATGGTTTGTTTGTTAAAATGAGCAGACAAAATTAAGTCTTTGCCTCTGATGAGCTTCTTAAAGGAATGATAAAAAATCCCGGTGACATTTTGGCACTGAAGGGGGATTGGCAGAACTTTTGTCTGTTGAATTGTATTAAACTGAAATAAGCATGAGCAAGAAAGAAGAAAACAAACCGGAAGAGACCATAAAGGATAAAGTTGAAGATATTTTGGATGATGCCATCGAGGAAGTAGAGCAGGAACAGGCTTCAGGTAAAACCGCCGAATCAGGCACCGAAGACCAACAGGCGGGGGAGCAGGCACAGCTGAAGGCCGAGCTTGAAAAAGAGAAGGACCGTTTCCTCCGATTGTTTGCTGAGTTCGAGAACTTTAAAAAACGAACCAGTAAAGAACGGGTCGAAATGTTCAAAACCGCCGGGCAGGATGTTATGCAGGCCTTGTTGCCAGTGCTCGATGATTTCGACAGAGCTATTAATCAGATTAACAAAGCAGCTGACAAGAACCTTCTGAAAGGGGTAGAGCTGATCAATAATAAACTGAAGGATATTCTGCGTTCCAAAGGTCTTGAGACCATTGATGTTAATCCGGGGGATTCTTTTGATGCTGACGTACACGATGCCGTTACGCAAATTCCTGCACCTAACGAGAAGCTGAAAGGCAAAATTGTGGACGTGGTGGAGAAAGGCTATAAAATGGGCGAAAAGATCATTCGTTACCCTAAGGTGGTGACTGGAGAATAACCCGAATTTATTGCTAAATAAAGAATGACAAAATCAGAATGAAAGAAGATTATTACGACATACTAGGAATAAGCAAAAGTGCTTCCACAGCCGAGATCAAGAAAGCATATCGCAAGAAGGCCATAGAGTTCCATCCCGATAAGAATCCCGGGGACCATAAGGCCGAGGAGATGTTCAAAAAGGCTGCAGAAGCCTATGAGGTTTTGAGCAACGACGACAAGCGTGCCCGATATGATCGCTATGGCCATCAGGCTTTTGAAGGCGGTGGCTTTGGCTGCGGCGGAATGAATATGGACGATATCTTCAGCCAGTTCGGTGATATCTTCGGCGGAGCTTTTGGTGGCGGTGGCTTTGGTGGCTTCGGTGGTTTCGGAGGCAATGGAAGACGTACCGTAAAAGGAAGCAATCTGAGAATCAGGGTGGCTCTTACTCTTGAAGAGATTGCCGATGGTGTCGAAAAGAAGATCAAGGTAAAACGAAAAGTCCAGGCTCCTGGCACTACCTATAAAACCTGTGCCACCTG
>CBFGYW010000379.1:0-2336 GCA_965653085.1 uncultured Salinimicrobium sp. | reverse complement strand
TGCCCCTGATAAACTCTCAAAAGAAGCTGCTGATCCGAATTCAGAAGGAAGCGGGATGAAACATACGATGGAAAGAATAGGAATATAGACCAGGAAGAAGATGTAGCTCCAGCCGATATATTCCGGATTACCGGTAATAATCGATAAAAGGTAGAGGACGGTACAAATGAGTAAGAAAATACCAATGGCCCATAACATGAACCGGTTCCACCGGGGAGCACTGCTGCGCATTTCCAGGAACCGGAAGACAAAAAGGAAATAAAAAGAGTAGGAAAGCTCGATGAGGAAGGTATCGGCAAAGGCCAGGAATCCGTGCTGGGGATGGAGCAGGTCCGAAATAAATCCGCCTTCCAGTTGCGGCAGCAGGGTGAGCAGGGTCACAAACAGATAGCTGCCGTACAGCAGGTACGAGCGATCACGCTGCTGAAAAAACAGCAGGTAGTGATAAATACTGAGAATAAACAGGATCCCGATGAGAAAGTTGACAAAACCACTATTATAGGGATCGGCAAAAATACTGCTCACTGCGTTTTTTATTAACCGTTGAGATATTCCATCAGGCCTGTTTTCCGGGAGCGTGAAACGGGGATGCTCTTGCCGCCTTCCAGCACCAGGTAGGCCCCCTCCCCTTTCATATATTCCCGAAGATATTTCAGGTTTACCAGATAAGAGTTGTGTACCCGGAAAAAGTTCCTGTCGTGAATCAGCTCCTCCATCTCCTTTATTTTCCGGGATACCACCTCCCGGTTTCCATTAACCAGGTAAACTTCAGTGTAGTTGCCGTCAGATTTGCAATATAGGATCTCATTGGGCTTCACAAAGAGGGTGCGATCGGCAAACGACAGCGGGATTTTGGAGGAGTAATGGCCCTGCAGGATTCCCAGGGCTTTTTTCATTTCGGTACCCAGGGAGTTTGCGGTCTTGTTCTGCTGGATCTTCAGCACTGCCTTCTGCAGGTCGTCGCTGTCGATGGGTTTCAGAAGATAGTCCAGGGCACTTTCCTTAAAAGCCTTTAAGGCATAGGCATCATAGGCTGTGGTGAAGATAAGGTCGAAATCCCTGAAGGTGAGCCGGTCCAGCAGCTGGAAACCATCCATCTGGGGCATTTCGATATCGAGGAAGACGCAGTCGGGTTTTAGGTAGTTGATGCCGGATACCGCTTCCAGGGGATCTGTGAAAACCTCGCATACCTCCATACCTTTACAGAACCTATCGATCTCCCATTTGAGGCTCTTTACAGCACTCAGTTCGTCGTCAACGATTACAGCTTTTATCATAATCAGGATGTGAAAGCCTTTCCAGGCTGTTCTTCAGGTAATTAAAGTACAAAAAGAATGCGAATGTGGAGAGGGCATTATATAATCGGGCGGTTTAAATATATGGAATGCGATCAGCGGGGAAGAAAAGTCCGGGCGGGGCCGGATATACGTCCGCACGGGCAGGTTATACATTGCGGGGGCCGCCAGGCAATGAAAAGATTTAAGTTTGAGGAGTTTAACCAAAAATTCATCATTATGAAAAATTCAGACAACTTCCCATTCGGGAACAGATTGAAAAAGCTTGCGGCCCTGCTGGCGTTCTCTGCCATTATCCTTGCCTGTGAGAATGAAAAAGTGGAAGACAGCAATATTGAAATTGCAGATGCCAGCGTTCATTCTCTGAACACGGTGAAAGTGACCTCCACGGGAATGAATTTTGATGCACCCGATGAGATTCCGGCGGGCTGGACCACCTTTCAGTACATGAACAAAACGGGGATGGTACATTTCTTTCTGCTTCAGAAGCTGCCAGAGGGAAAGGACCTTAGTAACAGCCTGAACGAAGTTGTTCCTTTTTTCCAGGCGGGATTGGATTATTATCGGGAAGGTGATCTGGAAAACGCTTTCCAAACCCCTTTGGGCTTTAATGGCCTTCCCGACTGGTATCAGAATGTTCAAATGAACGGAGGGCCCGGCCTTATCTCTGGCGGTGGAATAGCCACTACGACTGTTTTCCTGGAAGAAGGGACTTATGTCTTGGAATGTTACGTAAAAAGTCCTGATGGCAAGTTTCATTCCTTTACCGGAATGATCGACCAGCTCATTGTAACAGGGGAAGCCACAGACCAGAAGGAGCCCAAGGCCGATGTAGCCATTATTCTAAAAACTTCCGCAGAAAGTGAGAGAAGGGCTGCACCAGAGTCCGATATTCAGGGAGACTGGGCAGGAATGGAACTGGTCAACGCCCCTAAAAGACCCGGCCGCCACACCTTTTCGGTAGAGTTTATGGACCAGTCCACATATGGAAACCTGCTGCAGCACGACGTGCACCTGATCAAGGCAGACGAATCTGTTACC
>CBFGYW010000378.1:0-2345 GCA_965653085.1 uncultured Salinimicrobium sp. | reverse complement strand
CAAACCTCTCTTCTCTCCATCGTCTATGTCGACGATATTTAAGCATTCTTCCGGACGGTATTTTTGGGTAGGGAATATGACGGAGAAGAACAGTGAAGGAAACCTGCCGCGGTGGCCCCTGGTCCTGGCCGAATTAAATCCCGATAACCTCAAGCTGATCCCGGGGAGCCTCCTTGTCCTTGATACTAGAACCAAAGAGGATGAAACCCGCGGACGTCTGGATATATCACATCTTACATTGATTGAAGACCGGAAAACAAAGGAGATCATATTAACGTATCCACGTTCTTACCATGCTTATAAGTCGAGGGAGTGGGTGACCAGCCGTATTGCAGTTTATTAATATCTCTGCGGTAACAAGGGTGACGGCCTTGTGGTGGGGGGAGTTTGGAGTTGAAAGTTGGGAGTCTTGAGTCTGGAGTTTTGGGTTAGCCGCTTCGTCCTTTTTTTAATGCCCAACATTATGATGCCGCCTGCGTGGTGTTCATGTATGGCGTTTATTTCATATCGGGATGCTTTTTAATCGTGATTTTCTTAGAATGACGATTTAGGCACCATACCTCCGCTCCTTTTGAAGGAGAGGGTGCAGGTGGATTGTGTGCAATGGCGGGTGAGGTTATTTGATGATGCTGATATATTCAACGCCTACCACAGGCGAAGCTTCCACAGATCACCATCCCATCGCAGTATCATCCCCTCTCGGGTCAGCACCGCCCTGGTATCCTTCGCCAGTTACCAGGATTGCATCCACACGACCGATCGGTCCGCGGGGAACGATTTTATAACCTTTATTTTCCAGGGATCTGACATCTTCTTCATCAAGCGCTCCGCGTTCAGTATAAACCACATCCGGCAGCCATTGATGATGAAATCGCTTTGCTGAAACTGCCTGTTGAACAGGCATGCCAAATTCAAGGACGTTTAATATTGTCTGGAAAACAGAAGTAATGATTGTTGAGCCGCCCGGAGTCCCCACAACCATAAAAAGTTTAGAATCCTTTTCAAGAATAGTCGGTGTCATAGAGCTTAGCATTCTTTTCCCGGGCATTATCGCGTTAGCTTCACCTCCTATCAGTCCGTACATATTAGGAGATCTTGGTTTTACGGAGAAATCATCCATCTCGTTATTAAGCAAAAAGCCGGCTTTAGGAACAACTACCAGCGAGCCGTAGGACCCGTTCAGCGTGGTGGTAACAGATACGGCGTTCCCATCTTTATCAACTATTGAAAAATGGGTAGTCTCTTCTTTTTCTTTTCTGCTGAGATTGCCTTCTTTTAAGTCGGAGCTTCGGGTAGCCTGATTCCAGTTTAAACTGCTTAACCTGGCCTTTTGATATTCAGGATCGAGTAATTGTTCTTTAGGGACGCTGAAGAAATCGGGGTCGCCCAGGTAAGCGGCCCGATCCGCATATACCCTGCGTTCAGCTTCCACCATAAGCTGGACGGTGGAATCGCTGTTGAAGCCCCAGGTTTTCAGCGGATACTGCTCTACCGATTGAAGCAATTGTATTAAAGCGATACCGCCGCTTGAAGGTGGAGGCATGCTGATTATTTTATAATCCTTATACAGCCCCGTAACAGGTGTGCGCCATTGAGACTGATAGTCCCTGAGGTCCTTTTTTGAGATGAGGCCGCCACCACGCTGCATTTCTTCAATAATATACTGTGCAACTTTTCCTTCATAAAATCCTGCCCGGCCCTTATCCCTGATCAGTTTCAACGTATGTGACAATTCTTGCTGTATCAGCAGATCACCTGGTTTCCAGTCAGCAGCCGTGTTAATTAATGCTGTACCCGCGGGGTTGAAGCGAATAAACCGCTTTTTCATAGAGTTTAGTTCTCCGGCCTGCATTTTCGTAATCGGGAAGCCCCGTTCTGCGAGAATCACAGCAGGAGCAACTACCTCTTTCCAGCGAAGATTGCCGTATTTTTTATGCGCTTTTACCATGCCGTCAACCGACCCCGGAACCCCTGCAGCGAGGTGGCCATAAAGGCTCTTATTTTTGATTGCTTCTCCTTTGTCGTTTAGAAACATATTTCTGGTGGCCATTCCCGGCGCCTTCTCGCGGAAATCCAGCGAGTTAATCTCTCCCTGTGAAGAACGGTAAATCAGGAAGCCACCGCCCCCGATATTCCCAGCGTTAGGATACACAACGGCCAATGCAAATTGTACTGCGACCGCGGCATCCATGGCATTACCGCCTTTTTTCAGGATTTCTATACCTATCCGGGAAGCTTCGGGATGAGCTGTTACCACCATTCCCTTCTGATAGGTTGCCTGTTGTGTAAAGGCGGGAAAGGACAGTAAACTGATAAAAAAAAGAGTGATCGACAGGTGAGGTGGC
>CBFGYW010000377.1:0-2357 GCA_965653085.1 uncultured Salinimicrobium sp. | reverse complement strand
CAATACCTTACCACAGCCGCCAGCTGTATTGTTTGTCATACCCCCGAAAACAAAGGGAAACTACAAATGGACATGGCTTTCGCAGGTGGGCGGGAATTTCTGATGCCGAGTGGGATGCTGCGTTCCCTGAATATAACTTCAGATAAGGAGACCGGAATTGGAAACTGGACAGAGGAGGATTTCGTAAAACGTTTCAAAGCATATTCTCATCGCGAATCCATTACTTCCGTTGATAAAGATGCCTTCAACAGCATTATGCCGTGGACCATGTACTCCCAGATGGAGGAAGAAGACCTGGCAGCGATTTTCACCTATCTCCAGTCTCTGAAACCTATTAAAAATGAGGTGGTGTTCTGGGAAAAGGCAAAAGGGAAGTAAACACTTCCTTAGGGCACCTGGAATATTTAGGAAGGAAGTATGCTGACAGATTGAGATTCATCTTTAGCAGGGAGTCAGCTATTCCATTTTATTATTCAGGCCCCGGGAAATAATCCATAAGGATTTCCGTCTGCAACTGAATTGTCCTGGCGTCAAAATCAAGGCTCCAGGGCATAGGGCGCTGATTAGCCATATATTCCTGGGCATAGAAGAAGGCTTTATTGAAATCGTCAGCAACCTTAGGTGTGAACCAGGAGTTCTTGGCCAGGTATATCGGCCATTTCCACACCTGGTCCTGCTTATTGACCTCTATATCCCAAAGATGGCTAAAACTAAGGTTTACTTCTGGCAGGTTTTCAGGTTTGCCTATCAGTCCAAAGTTTTCGTCGAATTCCCATATACCAAACTGCACCATGACTTTTACGTATTTATTCATTTAAATTTAATTTAAATACCAATAGCTTTGATATTCAGGTTATTAATTTTTTCCTATAATATTTCCCGGGATTTAACAAGGTCTAAAGGTAAGGCGACACATCTTAAATCTGGAGTTGCTTTTTCTCCCGGCTAAGCTCTGGTAGCTTTCAGAGCTATTTTCGAGTTATTTTGCTTTGAATATGAAATTATAAAATTAGTTTTGTGAAAATCAATTCTGGGACAACAGCCCTTTGCGAATTAATCTGCTGAAATGAAAATGAAACACGTCATTTATACCCTGCTAGGATTAGGATTCCTGGCCCTGGTGGGTTACAGGATCATCGATAACCAGAAACTCGAGAATCAGGGGCCTTCTGCAGGGGCGGCGGCTGCCTTCAAAGTGGAAGGGATGGTGCTGGAACCTCAGGAATTTGCCGAAAACCTATCCCTTACTGGAACCCTTGAAGGGGACGAGCTCATTGAAATCAGAAGTGAAATTTCAGGGATTGTCGAAAGTATCAATTTTCAAGAAGGTGGAAAGGTTTCCAAAGGTCAGGTGCTGTTTCGGGTAAATGATTCCGAAATGCGCGCCCAATTGGCAAAAACAAAGACTGCTGAAGGCCTTGCGGCTGAAAATGAACGCAGAGCTCAGCTGCTGCTGGATAAGGAAGCCATCAGCCAGGAAGAATATGATTTTGCTAAAGCGGAGCTGCAATCGGCAAAAGCTGAAACCCAGTTGATAAATGCGCAACTTGCCAAAGCTACTGTTAGGGCCCCTTTTTCAGGGACTATTGGACTGCGATATATTTCAGAAGGCACTTATGTTACCCCAGCGACTCCAATTGCTACCCTGGTAAATACAAATGAGCTGAAGATCACCTTCTCTGTTCCCGAAAAGTATTCATCCCAGGTTGGGGTAGGGCGGGAGCTGACCTTTACCACCTCCAATTCCAATGAAGAACATTCCGCAGTCATTTACGCGGTGGAGCCACAGGTAGATCTTGCGACGCGAACCTTAAAAATGAGGGCGAGAATAGACAACCGCGAGGGAAAACTCATCCCTGGAACTTTTGCCAATGTATTCCTTCCGCTGGAAGTGGTGGAGGATGCTTTGATGGTCCCCGCTGAAGCCCTTATACCCATTCAGAATGGAAAGAAGATCTTCGTTGCCCGAAAGGGGGTAGCAAAGGAAATTGAAGTGGAAACTGGTGCCCGCACCGTAAAAGACGTGCAGGTACTCAGGGGACTAAAAGCCGGTGATACCATTCTAACCTCGGGAGTGATGGTGTTAAAAGACGGATCTCCCATCGATATTGAATTACGCGAACAGGAAGTTAGCGACCGCCAGTAATGAGTCTATCCACCTTAAGTATCAAACGCCCCGTTCTTACCATTGTAATGAACATAGCCATAGTCCTGTTTGGGATCATTGGCTTTACCTATCTGGGGGTAAGGGAATTTCCGAGTATTGACCCTGCCATGATCTCCGTCCGCACCAGCTATACCGGGGCGAGCCCCGACATTATTGAATCCCAAATCACTGAGCCGCTGGAGAAGGAGAT
>CBFGYW010000376.1:0-2367 GCA_965653085.1 uncultured Salinimicrobium sp. | reverse complement strand
ACATTCCGGATCTTTATCCGGAAGGGTTTTGAATTTCCGAAGGTGCAGTAATCTATGGCGTCGACATTCAGGAACTCCAGGGAATCATCGCTCCCATCGGAGTGCAGGATGGTATAGACTTTCTTGAGGCTGACATCAATTTCCTCCCGGTCACTGTCAGAATAATAGCAGCGCACCCAGAGGGTATCCTCATCGTGATGATCGTACACCACAATAGAGCCTGAAAACCGCAGCAGGTCGTCATAGAACACGGGAATTTTGGTGGTGCGATTGTACTTGGCGAGATATCTGTTCAGCCTTTCGCTAATGGGAAAGGAAGGCTTCTTTTTCGACATCAGGGGCTGTGGCATAGAAATGAGGTTTTTTCAAAAATACCATTTCTTTTGCTTTTGACCTGTAACAAAAGGTTAACTTGGGCGTCAAATGTTAAAAACCAGCCCTTATTTTGGAAACTATTCTCAGTATAAATAATCTCACCAAGAAATTCGGCCCCATCACCGCAGTCAACGATCTTTCCTTCACGATTCAGAAGGGGAATGTCTATGGCATCTTGGGCCCTAACGGAAGCGGAAAATCCACTACCCTGGGTATCGTGCTCAACGTGGTGAACAAGACCAGTGGAGACTTCCAGTGGTTTGACGGCAGTTTATCCACCCACGAGGCCCTGAAGAAGGTAGGTGCCATCATTGAACGGCCTAATTTCTACCCTTATATGACGGCGGCGCAGAACCTGGAACTGGTGTGCAAGATCAAGAATGTTTCGCCGGAGAAGGTGGATGAGAAGCTGGAAGTGGTGGGGCTACTGGACCGCAGGAACAGCAAGTTCAGGACCTTTTCATTGGGTATGAAACAAAGGCTGGCAATTGCCTCTGCCCTGCTGAATGATCCGGAAATACTTATCCTGGATGAGCCAACCAACGGGCTGGACCCACAGGGGATCCACCAGATACGGGAGATCATCACCAGGATAGCGGGAATGGGAACCACCATCCTGCTGGCCTCGCATCTGCTGGATGAGGTGGAGAAAGTCTGTTCTCACGTGGTCATCATCCGCAAGGGAGTAAAATTGTATTCAGGACCGGTAGATGAGATGAATGCCAGCCACGGATTCTTTGAACTTTGTGCAGGCGATATGCAACAGCTTCAGCAGGTGCTGGAAAGCCATCCTTCCATTGGAAAGATCAGCCTCAAGAACAACAAGCTCACTGCCTTTCTTTCAGAGCCCCTGGAAGCGGAACAGCTCAATTCCTATCTTTTTGAAAGGGGAATCGTCCTGTCGCACCTAACAAAACGAAAAGAAAGCCTTGAAGAACAATTCTTACAACTAACCAACCAAATCTCCGCCTAATGTTGCGATTACTCGAAATAGAATTCCATAAGCTGCGCTTCAGCAGATCTTCAAAAATACTGGTCATCACCTACTTTGTACTGATAACCTTCATTGCCCTTATTGCTTCCATCGAATTCAAGTTTGGCGGAGTCGCCTTCAGGGTCGCCGACCAGGGGATCTTCAACTTCCCCTATATCTGGCATTTCAATTCCTATATTGCTGCCCTGTTGAAACTTTTCCTCGCCATTGTCATTGTTTCGATGATGTCCAACGAATATAGCAACCGCACCCTGAAACAGAACCTCATCGATGGGATGAGTAAACGGGAATTCATCCTTTCCAAATTCCTGACGGTCGTGGTCTTTGCTCTGGCTTCTACAGTTTTTCTGTTTATCCTATCGATGATACTGGGGCTTTCGTTTTCGGATTTTAATGAACTTTCCATCATCTTTTCAGATCTGGAGTACCTGCTGGCCTACTTCATAAAACTCACGGGATTCTTTGCCTTCTGTATGTTTCTTGGAGTGCTGGTCAAGCGTTCGGCATTCGCTTTAGGATTTCTGTTCATCTGGTGGATTCTTGAGAACATCATCTATGGGGTCCTGGAGTGGAAGGTTTTCAAGGATATGGATGTTGCAGATAAGATCGTACAGTTCTTCCCGCTGCATTCCTTGGGCAATCTTATAGTGGAACCTTTCTCCCGCCTTAGTGTGATACAGACCGCCGCCGAACAGCTGGACTCAGCCATTGTCAAGGATTATGGGGTGCATTGGTACCAGATCCTGATCGTGATTGTCTGGACCGCACTCTTTGTGTACGGAGCTTACACCCTTCTGAAAAAGAGGGACCTGTAGGAAATTCAATTTCCCCAGCTTCAGCGAATTACAGCTTCAGTAGGTTTGATAAGGTAAGAATAATCCGTATTTTTGCCCGCTAGTTTTATTCCTATGAAATTTACGGTAAAATCAGATTATAAACCTACCGGAGACCAGCCACAGGCCATAAGTCAGCTGGTCAAGGGCATCCAGAGCAATGAA
>CBFGYW010000375.1:0-2378 GCA_965653085.1 uncultured Salinimicrobium sp. | reverse complement strand
TTGAAAGCTCTCTGGAGGCTGAAAATGTGTGTCTTCTTCACGGGGTAACATCTTCAGGGAAAACGGAGATATATGTAAAGCTAATTGAAAAGGTGATAGCTTCCGGAAAACAGGTGCTTTATCTGCTTCCGGAAATCGCATTGACGACACAGCTTATTACCCGGCTTCAGAGCTATTTTGGAGAGAAGGTAAGTGTTTATCACAGCAAATATTCCCTCAATGAAAGGGTCGAGGTCTATAGAAATGTCCTTAACAACAGCGAGAGGGCCCAAATTGTGCTGGGAGTAAGATCAAGTATATTTCTGCCTTTCAGCAGTCTTGGACTGGTCGTCGTCGATGAGGAGCACGAAGCTACCTTTAAGCAATACGACCCTGCCCCACGGTACAATGCCAGGGACGCAGCGATAATGTTGGGCAGGATTCACCAATGCAAGGTCTTACTTGGTTCAGCTACTCCGAGTCTTGAATCCTACTTCAATGCTACCCATAATAAATACGGCCTGGTCAATCTTAACCGCAGGTACGGTAACGTGCTGCTGCCGGAGATCGAAATTGTGGATATAAAGGAGAAACACCGGAAGAAGAGGATGACAGGGCATTTTTCCGACAGGCTGGTGGAGGAGATAAGGGAGACCCTGGCAAATGAGGAACAGGTAATCCTGTTTCAGAACCGGAGGGGATTCTCACCCATCCTGGAATGCAACACCTGTGGTTTCTCGCCGCAGTGCCCAAACTGCGATGTGAGCCTTACCTTCCACAACCATAACAACCAGCTGCGCTGTCATTACTGTGGTTACCATATGGCCCTGCAGCAGAAATGTATGGCCTGTGGGAGCCCGGAACTGAGCACCAAGGGACTGGGTACCGAACAGGTGGAGGCAGAGCTGCAGGCCCTGTTTCCGGGGCATAAGACTGGTCGGATGGACCTGGATACCACCAGAGGGAAGCATAGCTATGAAAAGATCATCTCTGCCTTTGAGCAGGGGTCCATACATATCCTGGTGGGTACCCAGATGCTGACAAAAGGACTGGACTTCAGGAAGGTGAGGCTGGTGGGGATCATGAATGCAGACAGCCTTCTGAATTTTCCCGATTTCAGGGCACACGAAAGAAGCTTCCAGTTAATGCTGCAGGTAGCAGGCAGGGCCGGAAGAACAGAGAAAAGGGGAAAGGTGCTCATTCAGACCTATAATCCAAACCACCGGATCGTACAGCAGGTTTCCACAGGGAATTATGAAGAGATGTATAAGGAACAGCTGGAGGAACGCCGGCAGTATAAGTACCCTCCTTATTACCGCCTGGTGAAATTCACCCTTAAGGGAAGGGATTTTTCAAAAGTGAACGAAGCTGCAGACTGGCTGGCCAAAGCGCTTGCAAATATCTTCGGAGAGAATGTACTGGGGCCGGAGTTTCCTCCTGTAGCCAGGATAAGGAATGAATATTATAAGAACATATTGCTGAAGATCCCACAGAAACAGTCGCTTTCCAAGACCAAGGAGGTGGCGGAAAGGGCAGTTCAGACGTTTAGGGCCATTGGAGCCTATCGCAGCGTAAAGCTCGTATTGAATGTAGATCCTTATTAGGAACGAATTATAAAAAGGGGGAAATAGATCAACTCTCCTGATGTGCGGCGAGTGCCTCCACAAGTTCAGTCTTCTTATGCCGGCTTAAAGGGATCTGCTGTTTGTCGATCTCTATATTGCGGCTGTTGTATCGCTCTATCCTTTCCAGATTCACGATATAGGATTTGTGAATTCTCAGGAATTTATCCGGAGGCAGCTGGTTTTCGAAGAACTTCATTGTGGAAAGCACCACAAAACTGTCCTTGTCAGTAACAAACTTCACATAATCTCCTAAAGCTTCTATATATTTCAGCTTATTCAGATAAACCTTACGGTTCTTAAGGTTGCTTTTCACAAAGATGAAATCCTCATCCTCGGGTGGCGATCCTTCTGTTTTAAGTTTAAGGAGGTTCAGGGCCTTGGAAACGGCACTCATAAAACGATCCTTGGAAAAAGGCTTGTGAAGGTAATCTATGGCATCGTAGTCGAAAGCCTTGAAGGCGTATTTGGTTTTTCCGGTCACGAATATGATATGCGGTTTATTGGGGAGGCCATCGAGTAATTCGAAACCAGTAAGGACCGGCATTTCTATATCCAGGAAGATCAGGTCAACCTCTACATCAAGTAACCCATTTCTTGTGTCAATGGCATTGCTGTATTCTGCAACCAGCTTCAGGGAAGGGTGGTCTTTGATGAGCTTCACAATGGCAAGTCGTTGCACATTGGAATCATCAACTACAGCGCATTTTAAAATGTTATCTTCCACAACTGAATGGGTTAATTATAGCAATATTACATAATAAAATTAGAAGTTCC
>CBFGYW010000374.1:0-2379 GCA_965653085.1 uncultured Salinimicrobium sp. | reverse complement strand
AGAAGTAATCACAGACTCCCGCTGTCCAAAAGGCGTGACCTGTATCTGGGCCGGGGAAGCGAAGGTGCTGGTAGAGTTTCTGGAGGAGGGAAAAGTATGCGGGGAGCAGGAACTGACCATCGGCGGAGGAGCCGAGGCAGTATCCCTTCAGCAGCTGTTTCCGGGGGAAGAAATATCCGTACTGCCTGCAGTGCTGGCGCCCTATCCCGATATTCACAAGGAAATTGCGCGGAAGGAATATAAGCTTTCCCTGCAGGTGAGGGTGAGGAAGTATTCTTAGTAGAATTAATTTCTAATGGCAGCTGCCGCAGCTGCTTTCACAGGCTTTTCCAGAGGCTTTCTTTCTTCCAAAGATGAACTTGGGCTTATAGACGAACTTCGTGAACATATAGCCTACAGCGAGCGCGAAGGTTATAAAAACAAGTATTTCCTGAATAAGTTCCATAATCTTTTTTATTTAAGTGCCTGAAAGGCAACCAAAGCTGCAATATAGGCTATTCCTGTCATTCCAAACAGCTGTACCATCGGCCATTTCCACGTATTCGTCTCCCGTTTCACGATTGCCAGGGTACTCATACACTGCATCGCGAAGGCATAGAACAGCAACAGACTTATTCCGCTGGCGAAATTGAAAAGCGGCCCTCCAAGGATATGGTTGGTTTCTGCAGCCATCCGGTTCTTGATTGTTTCCTCCTCGTCGCTGCCCACACTGTAAATTGTAGCCAGGGTGCCGACGAATACTTCCCTGGCGGCAAAGGAACTGATAAGTGCTATCCCGATTTTCCAGTCGTAGCCCAGCGGACTCACCACAGGCTCGATGGCTTTTCCGAGTTGACCTATATAGGAATGTTCCAATTTATACGAGGCAATAATATTGTCCAGCTCCTCCTCCGGAAGAATGGTTTCACTGTATTCTGAAGTCACGATCTCTTCCGCATTCTCGAAGTTCTCCCCCGGCCCGTAACTCGCCAGCACCCAAAGGATGATGGAGATGGCCAGAATGATCTTTCCGGCGCCCAGTACGAAGGATTTGGTCTTCTCAACCACATTAAGGCCTACGTTCTTCAGCATAGGAAGCTTGTAGTTTGGCATTTCCACCACGAAGTAAGGTTTCGTCCTCATCTTCAGGATCTTGTTCAGCACCCAAGCGGAAAAAACAGACATTCCGAAGCCCAGCAGGTATAGTAGCATCAGGGTCAGTGCCTGAAGATTGAAGCCCAGAAAGGACCTGTCGGGAATAACCAGGGAGATAATGATAAGATACACGGGCAGTCGCGCGGAACAGGTGGTAAAAGGCACCACCAGGATGGTGATCAGCCTCTCTTTCCAGTCCTCGATATTCCGTGCTGCCATTACAGCGGGAATGGCGCAGGCCGTACCTGAAACCAGCGGCACCACACTCTTTCCACTTAGGCCGAATTTCCGCATGGATCTGTCCATCAGGAAAACTACCCGGCTCATATATCCACTTTCTTCCAGAAGGGAAATAAAGAAGAACAGGAAGGCTATCTGGGGAATGAAAATGACTATTCCGCCTAGTCCAGGGATGATGCCTTCGGCGATGAGGCTGGTAAAAGGCCCGGGAGGCATGGCGCTGCCTACCGTTTCACTGAGCCAGACAAAGCTGGCGTCTATAAGTTCCATCGGATAGGCAGACCAGTTATAGATGGCCTGGAAGATCAATAGGAGGATACTCAGGAATATGACATAACCCCACACCTTGTGTGTCAGCACCCGGTCCAGCGAGGCTCTAAGCCCTTTGGCGGCGTTGGCATCGACGGTAAGCGCCTTCTTCAGGGTATCGTTGATGAATTTATATCTAAGGATGGTTTCCTTTTGTTGCATCCTTTTGAGGCTGCCCTCATCCTTGGTCTGGAAATCGGGCGCTTTTCTGATGCTGTTACGGTCCAGATTTCCGAAATTGACGTCCTGGGTAATCACCAGCCAGAGTTTGTACAGCGACTGGTTTGGGAATGCCTTCCGAAGCCGATTGAAATAATCGGGATCCATGCTGGAGGCGTGGAGGCAGGGTTCGGTGGGGATGTTTCTGTAATTGAGGATGGCTTCCTTCAGCTCCTCGATTCCCTGTTTTTTGCGGGCACTTACCAGCACCACCTTTGTCTTCAGCTCCCTTTCCAGCTGGGGCACGTCTATGCTTATACCGCGGCGTTTCATCCTGTCGGCCATATTGATAACCAGGATGCTGGGGATCTCAAGATCCTTTATCTGGGTGAACAGCAGCAGGTTTCGCTTAAGGTTTTCCACATCGGCAACCACCACGGCCACATCGGGGTAATCCTTATCGTTCTTGTTAAGCAGCAGCTCTATCCCGGGATTACCGTGGAGAAGAAGGAGGGGATCTGCAAAATGCCCCGCGGA
>CBFGYW010000373.1:0-2386 GCA_965653085.1 uncultured Salinimicrobium sp. | reverse complement strand
CCAGAGCACTGATGTGCGGGTGAATATTATTACTCCCCTGCTCTTTGCAAGGGCCAGCACTCCCGGCTGTACCATCGAAGCCTGTAACCTCCGGGATAATTGGGAAGCTTTTCAGGCCCGGGGCTATGAGATCCTCGGAGTAAGTGCCGACAGTGAGAAAAGACAGTGCAATTTTAAAACCAAATATAAACTACCCTATCCCCTGCTTGCAGATGAGGATAAAGAAGTGATCAATGCTTTCGGGGTCTGGGGGCCGAAAAGGTTCATGGGCAGGTCCTACGAGGGGATCCACAGAACCACCTTTGTTATTGATGAAAATGGGATTATTACAGAGGTCATCTCCAAGGTGAAGACCAGGGAACACGCAAAGCAGATACTGTAATACCAATACCAGCTGTTGAATTAAAAAATTATAGCTGCTTCAATCCCTAAGAAAGAGAACTACGAGACGACGAACTGACGTTGGTATTATTAAAAGATGGAAATTTATTCCAAAACCACAATTTCCTGAACAGTAACCAAGGAATCGCAATTCTCCATCAGCAGTTCCAGCTGTTTTTCAGAGGCGGTTCCTGTGATCATATAAAGTTTGCAAGAGTCCAGTTTGGTATTGCTTCTGTCAAAATCTACGTCTCCGGATTCCAGAATAGAGGAAACATAGGCAGTATCGATCTGGTGCTGCCTTAGTTGTTCAAGAGCATTTTCAGAATAGTTTCTTTCCTTGATCCTGAGATTCTTGAGCACCCGGGCTTCAGGGGAATAATCGCAGGAAGTCTTTTTCCCGCTAAGGAAGAAAGCGAGAATTATAAGGCCAATGGAGAATCCTCCAAGATAATAGCCAAGTCTATGAATGAATTTCATTTGGAATTAGAAAATTAAGAGATTGATGTCCCGGTAGGAAAGATCAAACCAGTCAGCAATGGATTTGTTGGTCAATATTCCGTGGTAAAAATACAAACCATTTCTCAATCCCTTGTCGAATCTCAGGGTATTTTCAAGGCCTCCCTGTTCTGCTATGTGTAAAAGGTAGGGGGTGAAGATGTTGCTGATCGAAATTGAAGAAGTCCGTGCATACCTTGAGGGGATATTGGGGACGCAGTAGTGGATTACACCGTGTTTTACGAAAGTAGGTCTATCGTGGGTGGTGACCTCACTGGTCTCAAAACACCCGCCCATATCTATACTGACGTCAATAATTACAGCCCCGGGCTTCATGTTCTCCACCATGGTTTCAGTAACGAGAATGGGGGAGCGGTTCTTTCCTCTGATCGCTCCAATGACCACATCACACCTTTTCAGGGCTTTAATGAGATTTTTGGGCTGAATGGTTGAGGTGTAAAAGGGCCTGCTCAGATTCGCCTGAATTGTTCTCAGACGGGTAAGGGAGTTGTCGAAAACCTTGATGCTGGCACCTAAGCCAAGAGAGGATCGGGCTGCAAATTCGCCAACAGTTCCTGCACCAAGGATGACCACCTCAATAGGTGGAACCCCGCTGATATTTCCGAACATTAATCCGTTTCCGTGCACATTATTGCTCATCAGTTCAGAGGCAATAAGCACCGAAGCAGTACCTGCAATTTCGCTTAAGGCGCGAACAGCAGGATATGTGCCGTCATCATCCTTAATGAATTCAAAGGCGAGGGCGGTGATCCTTTTGGTGGCCAGCTTCTGGAAATAGGCTTTATTCTGAGTCTTTAACTGAAGGGCAGAAATAATGGTCGTCTGAGGATTCATAAGGTCGAGCTCCTCCAAGGTAGGAGGCTCAACTTTCAGGATCATGGGGCAGGAAAATACTTTCTTTGTACTGGTTGTAATTTCTGCTCCGGCTTCGGAATAGTCTTTATCACTAAAATTTGCCGCCAGTCCGGCTTTTGATTCCACCAACACCCGATGTCCGTGGGCAGTCATTGCGGCTACAGCATCGGGAGTGAGACAGACGCGTTTTTCCTGATAGGCGTTTTCCCTTGGAATTCCTATGAAGAGTTCTCCTTTGTGCTTGTAAATCTCAAGGGTTTCCTCCTGTGGAATCAACTGTTCCCTCGTGAATGGCGAAACTTGATCTGTCATAATTTTGAATTCACTGCAGTGAAATTACGACTTTTTTAAAAATAAGCATGGATCAAAGCTTTGCGTAATAATCTTCCTCTCTAACTCCGGTAAAATTTGAATCTCGGAATTCTTTTATTTCTTCGTAATCCTTGTCGGATAATGGAGAGAACGGGGAAAGATTTTCCTGCTCTATTTCGCTTAGATCAATTCCGTAAATCCGGTCGAAGATCTTTATACGCACCAGGTACACTATAGAAAGTATAATTATAAAGAAAGGCGCCAGGTAAATCAAGCCATTGGTATCCATTAAAAACTGACTCTCCAGATAAACATCATC
>CBFGYW010000372.1:0-2421 GCA_965653085.1 uncultured Salinimicrobium sp. | reverse complement strand
GTCCTATACCTTTTTCCATTTTCTATTTAGGTGCACCTCCGCGTTGAAACTTCTCCAGATTTCAAGGGCTCCAGAGGAGCCCAATATTTGTAGAAATAGGTCCTATCTATATACCCGGCCCGGGAGGGGCCGAACCTTCATTTTCTATTTAGGTGCACCTCCTCCCGGAGGTGAAATCCTGGAGTGGGTCATTTCTACAAAGGTTGCACTCCCCCGAGTTTCCTAGTTTAATTTAAAACTATTACAATATACACAACACTTGGTTTATTCAATGAAAAACAAAATTCTTGTTTAAATAAATTTAACTAAACTTAAACAAACTCGCATAAATATTCCCCTATCTTTGAAATGAACATAAATGAAAACTCAAATGAAAAAGATCATCAGATTATCAAAATTGACTGCCATTGTAGGGGTGCTCGTGGCATTTGCCTCCTGCAGTGATGACGATGAGGCGACCCCGCCCGTGGTTGCCTCCAATACCATAGCCGACTTTGCGGCTGCCAATGAAGAGTATTCCTCCCTGGCGGCAGCGCTCGAAGTTACCGGACTGGATGCGACGCTCGCCGGGGAGGGGAAGTTCACCGTATTTGCCCCCGACAACGATGCTTTTGCCACCTTCCTTTCAGATAACGGCTTCTCCAGCCTCTCCGAAGTACCTCAGAGCCTGTTGACGCAGGTGCTTCTGAATCACGTGCAGCCGGGAAGCCTGATGGCGGCCGACCTTTCCACCGGATACCTGGAAAGCATGGCTACCGGTTCGGCTTCTGAAGAAAAGCTTTCCCTTTATATCAATACCGATAATGGGGTAAGTATCAACGGAGTGGCTAAAGTGACTACGGCCGATGTGGAGGTCGATAACGGGGTCATTCACGCTGTTGATGCCGTGATTGGGCTGCCCACTATCGTGACCTTCGCCACTGCCGATCCTGCGTTCTCTACGCTGGTGGCAGCTCTTACCCGCGAAGAGGATTACCCCTTTGTCGGGCTGCTGATGCAGACAGAAGATCCTGCGCCTTTCACGGTTTTTGCTCCCGCCAATGCCGCCTTTGCAGCCCTTCTGGAAGAACTTGAAGTCTCAGGTCTTGAAGATATTCCCGCCGATGTGCTCGCCACCGTACTGAGCTACCACGTGGTGGCGGGTGCCAATGTCAGGTCTGCGGCCCTGACAGACGGAATGGAAGTCACTACCCTCGCAGAGCAGGCCTTCACCATAGATCTGGGTGATGGGGCTATGATCACCGATGCCAATGGCCGGACATCAAATATAGTGGTTGTTGATGTGCAGGCCAATAATGGGGTGATCCACGTTCTGGATAGGGTTTTGCTCCCCCAGATGTAATAGCTTTTTAGGTTGGTTATTACAGGAAGGCCCGGGAAGTTCCCGGGCTTTTTTATGGCCTGTCCTGCTGCCGGTTTTATTTACACAGAGGTGCACAGAGGTTTCACAGAGGTTACCGGAGTTATCTGGTAGGAAAACCTAAGGAGCGGATCGATTAATTCACCTGAAAGATCTTCAACTGGAATTTCACCAGGGAAAATTTGATGGATAAAAGGAAAGGGGAATGGATCTTCAGGAATCAGCTATTAAGCCTCTAAGCATTTTATCGTCCCCTTTTTATACATATTTTCTACGATTCTATTTTGGTTTTCAACATCTTTCCTGGTGCCACAACGGGCAAAATCACACCTTTAAAATTAGTATTTGCAAAACGTTCAAGCAGAATTCCTCTTACTGTAGAAAAGCTTATTCCTAAAAGAGTAGCAATTAGATGAGCAGAAAAAATCGGAGTCTTTTTTTCTTCATTTAAAGAATAGAAATTATACAGATTCTGAATTTTAAAGTGAAAACCTATTTCAAAATCAGCTTCGTTTTTCCCTATTCCTTTTTGCTCATTTGAAAGATGAATCAATAGTTTTATTCTTACTCTTTCATCTTTAAGGTTGTGCGATGTTTTGTGAGCTACATTGAGATTATAATCAGGATTGGTTATTTTCCCTGTTTCTTTAAGGTCACTCTTTAGAATATCTATATGGAAGAGCTCTATTTCCTCCGCAATAATGGGTGCTACTTTATTCATTACATGGCATCAAGATAACCAACAGCCTCTTCGTAGTCGTTAATTCTTTCCTGCATATCATCTCCTTTGACTGAACCAAGATAAACATATCTATATTCTGGTTCAATATTTATAAGGTCTACATCAAGAGCCACTGACATCTTTGTAATGCTTTTAAGCGTTAGGTTATGCAGTCCTGTAAGCCATTTTGAAACCTCAGAAGGTTTTTTACCCAACATCGCTGCAAATTTTGCCTGTGAAATATTTCTATCTTCAAGAATCCTGTGAATTTTTTCTGTAATAGCAAGATTTTGCTCTACAAACTTGTCGGCTTCAGGGTTAGCGTTCTCTTCCAACCAAT
>CBFGYW010000371.1:0-2427 GCA_965653085.1 uncultured Salinimicrobium sp. | reverse complement strand
GCTGGCAAATCCCAGCGCAAAGATGGTTGTGGTTAGCATTGCAAAGTTTCTGATTGCTTTTTTCATTGTTGTTTTGGTTTTAGATTAATTATTTAGTGTTGTTTAAAATTTATAGCTCACCCCCAGGCTTAAACCCGTTCCAAGGGAATAGGACCGCACCGTCTGTTTCGTTTCGATGCCTGTAGTACTGGGCCTCACAAGCTGACTCCTTTTTATTACAGGGTTCAGAAGGTTCTCTCCCTTAAGCTTCAGGCTCCAGTGCTCTCCAAAATCCTTCCCAATCACAGCATCAAGGGTCACGAAACCTTCTTCCATAATGGCATCGTTGTAATGAGTTGCACTCATCGTCTGGATCTCCGGTGCCCCAAGCGCATAGATTTTATCTGAAGCGTAGGTAGCAGTAATTGTAGCCATAAAGGGATTCTCAGACTGGGTCTCGAAATTCAGAGATCCGTTGAATATCCAGTCTGAAGCTCCCTGCAACCCGGTTTCGGAAAGCCCTTTATATCGGAAGGTCCTCAGGAACACATTCTCTGCGTTTCGCTCTTCCTTCAGGTCCTGCCTGTGCCACATTCTCGTAGCGTTCAGGTTCAGGTTCAGGTCATAACCTGCATCTTCTGAAGGGCTTAAATCCAATCGGGTTTCTGCTTCGATCCCGTAGATGTTGGCCTCTTCTCCCGAATTGAAGAAGGAATAAACCCCTGCAGAACCTCTGTCCTGAACTTTGTTGATAGGGTCTTCAATTTTCTTATAAAATCCGGTGAAGGAGATCAGCTGCGCTGAAGTCGGGAAGAATTCCCATTTCAGGTCCAGGTTGTAGTTGGTGGAAGCCTGCAGATCCGGATTCCCACGAGTCACCTGTCCGGTTTGGGAAACATATTCGAAAGGAGCTATTTCCTTGAATTCAGGTAAGGAAATGGTACGGCTTCCCGACAGCCTCAGGTTGTGCTTCTCGTCAAGAGCGTAGCGCATATTGAGGGCCGGGTAGAAGTTGTTGTTACTGATCTTCGATTGCCCGATCCTTCCGGGGATATTCCCCACGTTGTAATCAACCACCAGCTCGTCGAACTGGTATCGCACCCCCAGGTTGATATTCCATTTCCCGATTCCATAGTTGAAGTTGGCAAACCCGGCTGCCGAGTTCAGGGAACCCGTATAAAGGTCGGCTGCCTGCTCCATCCGCATCATGCTTCCGTTGCTGAGGTTTGCTTCAGTGAAGACACTGCTCAGGTTGTCAATGGAAGAAGGATGAACCGTGTTGATGGTTGTTTCCTTAATTCCGAAGAACTGGGATTGGAAATCGCGTACCTTATTCCTGAAATTCCCTCCAAACCTCAGGTAAACCTGGCTGTCCAGAGTATCCCTGAAAATGATCTTATCCTTTATCAGCAAATTGAACTCCCGATCGTCTATAAGCTGACTGGATTTACGCTGCTGATATCCACCCATCCTTCCCAGCTGCACCAGGTCTTCGCTGAAGTTGACCTCATTCCTGATGCGGTTTGGCTCTTCGGCATCTACAGAATTGTATCCCACAGCCCAGTCCAGAAGGTTTCTGTCGCCAAGTTTATGCTCCCCTGCCAGCTGGTTCACCCAAAGCCTTGTCTGTTTTGTATTCTGATCGCGGATAAACTGGCTAAGGTTTTCCCCGGCGTTCGTTTCCTCGAAAACCACCCCTTCGCCATTACGGCCTCCTTCATAGACCTCATCGGTGAGCTTGTTGACGAAAAGGCTGGTAGCCCTAAGGCTGTGGTTCTCGTTAAATTCATAACCCAGGTCCAGAAGCCCGGTGGTATTGTAGATCTGGGTAAAATTTTCGGCATCGGTGATCTCATCTTCAAGGAAATTCGACCTGAACTGCCTGTAGACCCCTTTGCTGTGCTCGAAGGAAGCGGACTGCGACCCGGTAAAAAGAACTTTAAAGCTATCGCCAAACCTCTTTCCGGCGCTTACCGAATATTTATAATCCATAGGCATCTCCCTCCTGCGGGTATTCCAGCTCTGCCCTGTTATAGATTCCTTGGCTGAAAGATCCTGAGTATAGAAGCCTATTCCTATATCCTTGGAGTTGGCACTGATTCTGAAGTTATTCCACACTCCATCTTTCAATACGTTTGTATTGACCCCTACCTCAGCCCCAAGGCTGAGAATACCTGGACCTGCAAGTTCGCGGGTGGTAATATCAATCGTACCCGAAGCCTGGTCCGCTGAACTTTCAGCGGAATAGGTCTTGCTGATGCTCACATCCTGGATGACCCCTGTGGAGAACAGTCCCAGGTCGATGTTCTTGCGCTCCACATCATCTGAAGGGATGGGGAGCTCATTCATCGTGGTATAAAAATAACGATCCCCCAGGCCTCTCACGTAAACGTCGCCAGAGCCTTCGCTGCTGCTTACGCCCGAGATCTTCGTGGTCGCCTGGGCACC
>CBFGYW010000370.1:0-2433 GCA_965653085.1 uncultured Salinimicrobium sp. | reverse complement strand
TCTCCATCCCGTTCCAGGTGGACAGGACCTTGTACCCCACTTGCCCGGTCATTGGCCCATTAGAGCCGTTTTTTGTCCTTGCCATAATCCTGATGTATTAAAGATTACCCAAAGATATAACAGATCTGGCTCTGATCCATACTGGTAAAGGATTAAATAAAGGTTAATTTCGGATTGTAAAGGGTTTTTCTTCGGAAAAAACCGAACACAACCCCTGCACAACCCCTATACAACCCGAACACAAACCCTTCACAATAGGGAGGAGATAGGGCGCAGAATCGATCCTTCCTTAGAGCGTTTCCGGGCAGAATGGCTGGAAAACCATAGTTGGAATTACATATGTCAAGCTTTTACAGTGTGGTCTTGACTTACCAGATTTTTATTAACCTGATTGATAGCCTTTTAAGTCTTCCGCTTGCTGAGACCTGACAGGTCTTCACTCCTATGGAAAGAGATCTGTTAAGTCTGGGATCTGCTAAATAATGCTTTTGATAAGGCCTCATAAAAGGCATAGCCAAACAAATCTGAAATCGAAATTATCAGGAAATCAGCCTGGAATCCCTCCTGAACATCCTACTGTTCAAAGCAGATCATTGCAGCGGCAGGTCTCCCGCCAGCTCTTTTAACTCCAGTTCTGAAAGCTTGGCCTGGAACAAAGCATTGCTATGGCGCACCACCGCATTGATATAGTTGAGCTGTGCGGTTCGAAATTCAATGGTGGGAATGGTTCCTATCCTGAATTTTTCCATTGTGATATTGAGATTTTCGCGGGCAATCTCCCGGTTTCCACTTTCCAGCTCGATCAGTTTCAGATTCGTGAGATAAGTCTGGTAGGCTCTTCCTAGCTGCGACTCCAGGGCCAGCTTCAGCTGCTCTATTTGCAGTTCGCTGTTTTCGATTTGTATTCTGGCTATCTGCTCATTCTGGTTCTGTTGAAAGCCATCGAAGATGTTCAATCGGGCAGTCAGGCCGTAATTCCATCCCTTGGAATTAGAGGTAGTTGAAAATCCAAGACTGGACTCGGAATCGTTGAACTGGTAACCGGTGCTGGCAATAATACTGGGATACCTCCCTCCCTTCAGCCGCTTGAGCTCCAGGTTTGCAATGGCATTGTTGATCAGCTGTGCCTGCAGCAGGGGATTCTGCTCCTGGGTTTTCTCCTTCAGCTGGGGAAGGAAAAGATCCTCATCTACATTAATTACCTCCTCTACTGTGAACTCGGTTGTGGTCTCTCTTGCCAGGAGCTGGTTCAATATGATCTTCGTGTTGTTGAAAAGTTCGTGCTGCCTTAGAAGAGAAGTCTGGTCGGTATTTAGATCAACCTGGGCATTCAGCACCTCCAGCTTGGAAGATTTTCCGATGGTAAAGCGATTCTGTGCGAGCTCCAGCCTCTGTTCCGAAATTACCATTGTACTGTCGAGAGCCTGCAGCTGCTGCTTCTGCTGTACAAGATCATAGTAAGTGACAAGCACCTCCCTGACCCTTGCCAGAACCGTTTGCTGCAGCTCGGCCTCCCCGAGTTTTTCAAACTCCTGCAGCTGGTCGTAACGGGCAAACATACTGAAGCCGTCGAAGATGGTCCAGTCAAGGGCCAGGCCGTAATTCAGGCTGTTGTTTCGGGCGTTGTCCTGTTCGATCCGTTCGCCCCCGGCCCGCACCTGCGAGGTTTTCTGAATGCTGTTGTTACTGGTTGCTGTCGCGCCCACACTGGGAAGCATTCCCGCATTCCCTATGGTGGCTGAGGTACGATCTATCTCAAGTTCATTGGCTGCCAGCCTTATCTGGTAATTGTTCTCAAGGGCAAGCTTCACGGCCTCTTCGGCAGTTAACAGCTCCTGGGCCGAAACCGGGATGGAGATCAGGAGAAATAAAAGAATCTTAGGTATATTTTTCATGTAATTCAGGTTCCTGTAAATGCTGTCGCTTTTCGATCAGGTCAAATTCCGGACGGTGTTTCTTTTCCCGGGACCACATCAGATAAATTGCAGGAATGATATATAAAGTTAATACTAGAGAAAACATTGTCCCACCAATGATCACGACCCCCATTCCCATTCGGCTGGTCGAGGCTGCTCCCATTGCCACAGCAATAGGTAAGGCTCCCAGGGCGATGGTGAGACTTGTCATAAGGATAGGCCGCAGCCTGCTTTCTGCAGCCTGCAGGATAGCCTCCTGCTTAGGTATTCCCCGCTCCCGCAGCTGATTCGCGAACTCGACGATCAGGATCCCGTTCTTCGTCACCAGTCCTATCAGCATGACTGTTCCAATCTGGCTGAAGATGTTCCAGGACTGGCCAGTGAGCCAGAGGGAAAACAGGGCCCCGGCAACCGCCATGGGTACGGTGAGGATGATGATGAAGGGATCTATAAAACTTTCGAACTGTGCTGCCAGAATTAAAAAGATCAGCAGCAGGGCGAGTCCGAATGCAAACAG
>CBFGYW010000369.1:0-2434 GCA_965653085.1 uncultured Salinimicrobium sp. | reverse complement strand
GTTATCAAAGATCTGCTCCACTCCCTGGATCTTTTCATTTCCGGTGGGCACTATGAATTTATAAAGATAGATGGTAGGCCAGGCCGAGGTATCGTAGAGCTGGGACTTCAGTTTTGCGTAAAATTCGTCGGGATTGCGAGGGTTTTCCATAGCGTTCATTCTTCATTAGAATTACAAAGATACGAGGAAAGATCCATTTTTTAAATCGGATACAAATTGCGAAATTTGCGGAGTGAAAATCAGGAAAATAGTAATTACCGGAGGTCCCGGTACAGGAAAGACCTCGGTGGTGAGAGAGCTGGAGGCAGAAAGACATTATTGCCTGCACGAGATCTCAAGGCAGATCACGCTGGAGGCTCAGAAGAAGGGGATATCTCAGTTATTCCTGCAGGAACCCCTCCTATTCAGCGAGCTTCTGCTTGAAGGGAGGATCCAGCAGTTCATGGATGCCGACAACCTCGGGGCAGACCATGTCTTTCTGGACAGGGGGATTCCCGATGTCGTGGCTTATATGGACTACTTCGGAAATGACTATCCTCCCGTCTTCAAAAATGTATGTACCGAATATCGATATCACAAAATATTCCTGCTGCCTCCCTGGAAGGAGATCTATATAAGCGATAATGAGCGTTATGAGACCTTTGAACAGGCCAGCATTATCCACGGGCATCTGAAGAAAAGTTACGAGGAAGCCGGCTACACTCCCATAGAAGTTCCCAGGGGAAGTGTGAAGGAACGCAAGGATTTCATCCTTTCCCATCTCTAGCGACACGATGATGGAGCCACAGCAAATACTTCAAAAATACTGGGGGCACAGCAATTTCAGGCCCCTGCAGGAAGATATTATCCGGCAGGTGCTCCAGGGCAGCGACGTGCTGGCCCTACTGCCCACCGGGGGAGGAAAATCGCTGTGTTTCCAGATCCCCGCCCTGATAAAACCGGGTACCTGTATCGTGATCTCCCCCCTTGTCGCCCTTATGGAAGACCAGGTGAATGCGCTGAAAGAAAAAAGCATAAAGGCCATTGCCATCACCGGGGGAACCCATTATTCTGAAGTGGATACCCTGCTTGATAACTGCATCTATGGAAATTTCAAGTTCCTTTACCTCTCCCCTGAAAGACTGCAGCAGGAACTGGTGCAGGAGCGGATAAAGCAGATGGAGGTAAATCTCGTGGCGGTAGATGAGGCGCACTGTATTTCCCAGTGGGGCCACGACTTCAGGCCTGCCTACCGAAGCATTGCCTTACTCAGGGAGTTGCAGCCTTCTGCCAGTTTTATAGCCCTCACCGCTACTGCGACTTCAGAAGTGGTAAAGGATATTGCGGAACAGCTCCGGTTCAGGGAGCCCAGGATCTTCAGGCAGTCTTTCGAGAGGAAGAACATAGCCTATTCCGTAGCCAGGGTGGAAGACAAGTACTATCATCTTGAAAAGCTGCTGAAGGAGCATCAGGATTCTGCGATTATTTATGTGCGCAACCGGAAGGCCACCGTGGAGCTGGCGCACCTGCTCGAAAAGAAAGGAATCTCTGCCGGACTGTACCACGGAGGACTTTCAAAGAAGGAAAAGACGCAAAGCCTGAAGGACTGGCTTTCGGAAGCTAAAAGGGTCATGGTCGCTACCAGTGCTTTTGGGATGGGAATAGACAAGGCCGAGGTACGCAGCGTGATTCATCTGCAGCTGCCGGAGAGCCTGGAGAGCTATTTCCAGGAAGCCGGCAGGGCGGGAAGGGATGGCAAGCCTGCCAAGGCTGTCATTGTCACCAATGAAGGCGATATTCCGCTCCTGAACAACCAGTTTTTATCCACCCTTCCCAATGTGGATTACGTGAAGCTGGTGTACAGGAAGCTGGTAAATTATTTCAGGATCGCCTATGGGGAAGGGGAAGGCAGCAAACATTCCTTCAGTTTTGCCGAATTCTGTCAGATATACGAACTGAATTTCCTCAAGGCCTACAATTCCCTTCAGATCCTGGACAGGACCAGCGTGCTGCAGCTTTCAGAACAGTTTCAGAAGAAAACCAGTATCCAGGTACTGGCGTCAAACCGACAGCTTCAGATCTATCTGGAGGCCAATCCCCAGTTTGAGGACCTGCTGAAAGGCATTTTAAGGACCTACGGCGGTGCTTTTGACAGCAGGATAGAGATCAACCTCCAGATAATCAAATCGAAGACAGGGATCGGTATAAACGATGCGGTGAGGCTATTGAACCTGATGAAGAAGGAGGGCATTGTCGATTTTGAACACGACCAACACGATGCCAGCGTCACCTTTCTCGTGCCCCGCGAGGATGATTCCACGATTAACAGGATTGCTCCTTACATCAAGCAACAGAATAAGACTCGGAATACAAAAATAGAAGCCGTGCTCGCCTACCTCAAGAATGATTCAAGGTGCCGGAGTCAGCAGCTGCTGGAATATTTCGGAGAGACAAA
>CBFGYW010000368.1:0-2437 GCA_965653085.1 uncultured Salinimicrobium sp. | reverse complement strand
GCATGGAGGAGGCGGAATTGAAGGCTGGGAAGATGCTTCTGAAACTTTCAACATTACGCTGGAGCTCGTAAAAAGAGGTTATACGGAAGAGGAAATCACCAAACTCTGGGGTGAGAACCTGTTGAGAGTTTTGGATGAGGTTCAGGCTGTAGCACAGAGCCTTCAGAAAAGCTGATAAACTCTAATGATTACAATAAAATGAGCCGGTGAAAATTTTCCACCGGCTCATTTAATTGTATTTTACTAGAATATTCACCAGAACCTATTCCAACCTAAGCCTTTTTCCAAAAAGAAAGGTAGTGATCAGGGATCACTACCTTTAAATTTCTTAATTTTGAATACCTATGATTATACAGGGAGGGCAATAGATTAAACGTAATGCCAGACATTGTCGATTAATCCAACATACTTCCAACCATACATGGACTTATAATACCAACGATCTCTGTATCTAAGTACATTCACTCCACTGATATAGTAATAAATTCCGTTCTCATAAACTGGGGCAGTTTCAGTATGCGCAGGGTACATCAGGTCTACACCTGCCTTATCACCTGCTGATAAAGCACTTCTCTGAACGTTGAAGGTAGATCCGTCTTTCTTAACCATTGTAGGTTTTCCGTTGCTTGAGAAGGAATAGGAACCGTACATCATGATGGAACCAAAATCCAAGGCACTTGTTAGTTCTACTCCATCCATTCCCTGAGACCTGTAAGTAGCAAAGTTATGCTCCCTCCCACTCTGGATATTGTTGTAGTTAATAGTGATATAAGTATCTCTGTCTATTCTGCTTTGTTCGTGCCATAGACCTACAGCGTGTCCGATTTCATGAATTGTATTTCCTGTGGAACAACCACTTGATAAAGTAAGATTCTGTCTTCCACTTATCATACCTACGTATGAAGAACATCCTGACCCGGAAACAAAATTCACGTAATTTGATTCGTTTGTTCTTTGTACGAATTTCAGATTTGAATTGGCTTCCCAATATTTTATTGCATCAATTACGCGTGCCTGATTTGAAAGATTGGGATCAATAGCGTAATACACAGTATTATTTGGCCATCTATCTGATGTACGTGCCACACTTTTATTTGCAGGAGGGGTTTCACCTCTTTCGTAAACCAGTTTTTGTGGTTCTGAGGATACCATGTCTTTTGAAAGCATGATATCTCCCTGGTAAACAAATTCCCCATTGAATTCCTCTACAGGGACTAGCATTCCTCCGAAATATACTTCAGATACTGTTCCGGGATTTGCAAAATTGGCAGCTTCGGTCAAAACTTCCCCTTCAAGATTTTCCTCGGGAGTGATAGAAGTTGCTGGTCCTTCCAGTTCTTCAACTGAATCTGTACTACAAGCCACAAGAGCTAATGCTGGCAACAAATAAAAAAATTTACTTCTTTTCATAAGTAGGCTTCTTTTTAAACTTGAAACGTTTTTTGAGGCAACGTTCATTTTAGTTATTGATCTTAAGTTTTCTCTTCGAATCTGAATCGTAATGTATTTTACCATTCAAATTCTCCTGACAAAAGTAGGAATTAAGATTATTTTAAGAAGCCTTATGTAAACTTTAACAATCTCATTTTCAGAGCGATGATTCAAAAATCTATGGGAGGGTCCGTAAACATTGGTCTTTGAAACAAACGTTAAATTTATGGAAGAGGACGGGAATCGCAAGTTTTATTAAGAGATTTCCGACAAAAGTGAAAATCGGAAAAGGAGGAAAACCTCCATTCTGTGTATTTCATCGATTATAATAAACCGGTAATCGGATGTCTTATTTTAAAGAAGCCGAATATTTAGATAATTAAGACTTTAAGTTTATTGCGTTTATGCCATTATTACAGGATCTCTGTATGTCCTTCATCTACTCTTTCGGTAGAATCAAGTGAGAGTGCTAAATAATTTGCCCTTCATTGACAATGAGATGTGTATAAAAAAAACCGTCTCATTTTGAAAATGAGACGGTTACTATTAAAAATTAATTGAATTATTGCGGACAAACATTTGCCCGAACTTTAACATAAAAGGCTCCGTAACTGGCGTTAAGATCTCCAAAATCAATATTAAATAAATCTGGAGCACCCGAACCCTGAGTGAAAGACCCACATTTGGTCACAGATCCTTCTCCACTTGGAGATGTGGAAACTTCAATTTCATAATCAGTAAACTGATATTGAATCTCCAGATTCCCTGTTATCACAACACTTCCGTCTTCTGCAATGTCTACCCCCACAGCAGCAATGTCCTCTCCATTAACAAAAAGATCCAAAGGCAGATCATTCTGAATTAATACAAATCCAGTTTCTCCTTCTAATAATGCCCTATCACACCCCGAATTAGGATTTTTTAAGGTACATTCATCACAGGCATCACCTACACCATCACCATCAGAATCCTGCTGATTGGCATTAGCAACAGTTGGGCAATTATC
>CBFGYW010000367.1:0-2447 GCA_965653085.1 uncultured Salinimicrobium sp. | reverse complement strand
CTGATGGAGGATATATGAGAAACTGGTTCTTAAGATTTCAGTAAATTTGCTGAAAATTAAAATATATTGGAACTGATAGTTCGCTATTTCCCGGAACTCACTAAAGAACAGCAGTACAAGTTCAGCTTGTTACAAGAACTCTACCAGGATTGGAATTTAAAAATCAACGTTGTTTCGCGGAAGGATATTGATGAGCTTTACCTAAGGCATGTTCTACATTCTCTGGGAATAGCCAAGGTTCAAAAATTCCTTCCGGAAGCCTCTGTTCTGGATGTGGGGACTGGAGGTGGATTTCCCGGCATCCCTTTGGCAATACTTTTTCCTGAAACCCGATTTCATCTCGTGGACAGTATCGGAAAGAAAATAAAGGTAGTTGAAGAGGTAGTAGAAGGCCTTGGTCTAAAAAATGTCACCGCTACCAACGCTAGAGTGGAGGAAATTGGAGGATATTTTGATTTTATAGTAAGTCGCGCGGTAGCTGTCATGCCCACTTTTGAATATTGGGTTCGGGGAAAGATAGCTAAATCCAGTAAACATGAATTAAAAAATGGAATTCTCTATTTAAAGGGAGGAGACCTCCGTGAGGAATTGGCGAGTTTTCCCAAGGCAAGGATCTATAATCTTTCTGATTATTTTGAAGAGGAATTTTTTGAGACGAAGAAGGTGGTGCATTTGCCTTTGAAATTCAGTAAATAATAAGGTGATCCTGAACATTCTAAAAAAGAATCCCATTTGAAATGGGATTTTTTTTACTAGTCTGAATGGTTCTATTCTACTATTATCTTTTTCTGAAGGAGACCTTTTTCGGAATCGAGCAGGATAATATAAACACCCGATCTAATACCTTGAAGTGGTATTTTTACTTCTTTAGTTTGCGGTAAATTCTGGTATATTTGGACCTGTTGACCTAAAACATTATTTATTCTTAATTGATATAATTTAAACAGTCCATCATTACGGATTATTGCCTCCCGATCGGAATGGAGGTAGAATAACTCCAGATCTGGGTTTAACTCTGGCTCTCCCTCCTCAGGGCCTCCGACTTCCCCGCCTCCTTCTCCAGGTCCTTCTTCGCCTGATTCTCCTTCTCCAGGTGTTCCCCCTCCACCGGATTCTCCAGGATTTTCTTCCCCAGGGTTTTCAGTCTCACCAGGGTTTTCGCCTTCTCCGGGATCTGTTTCAGTAATTTTTTGAAATACCAGATAATATCTGTTGTTCTTTATCCCCGCAGTATCGCTGGCTTTAAATTTTTTATCCCGTAGATCATATCTGTATTGGGTAACACTATCTTTTAAGTATATTTCAAAATCGGTGGGGATGTTTTTAAGATCTTCAATTTCAATAGTAAATTCCCCCGCAGATGCCGTTTTTATACCTAAAGCCAGTTCTCGGGTTTTCCTGAAGTCAGGAACACCTTGAATAACGAATTTTTGGTCATTGATTAACCAGTACATATCCTCCTTGATATTGTCAAATAAAGGAGAGTCATACCCCAGGTCGAATCCTTCAGTTGTTGAAGGATCTGCACCCACCAGTATTTCTCGGTTATATCCCTCGGGGGAATGGAATTTCAGCATGATCATCATTCGATTTTCCGCCTCTTTCCCTTTCGATTTAGAGGGTTCTTTTGATTTAAATATTGAACCATCCTCTCCCTGGTCATCTGTAACAAAAACTCTTTGAGAATTTCTGAAGATTATCTGGCCACCCGTTACTTCGACATTGCTGTCTATTTCTTTGGAACTGACGTAAAATCCCTGTCCCACTGGTATATATCTTTCAGGGGCAGCTAAAGCAATGGCACCTGTAGCATTTATTCGTTGATCTGTAGCCGCAGCTTTTACTCCTACACCAAAAAGATTAATGGCTCCATAACCTCCCACATAGTTTTGAAGATAATGGTCTCCCTTTCCAAAATGATCCCAAAAATACAGCGTGCCGTTGAAAATGTTTATGGAATCCTTAGGATCTATTCGATCTATGTTATCATCTATAAATTTTTTACTGTCGATAGAAGAAGGATAAGGATTGCCTATTAAATAGTCATTCCCATCACTGATGTGAAGAGTTATATCGCCATTATTAGGTTTTCCAATAAACACGTAATTCTGTTTTTCTGAAAAGGCGCCTGGACTACCGGAGGTTCCCTTCATGGTGTAGCCTTCCCCTGTTTTAATGGCTCCTGATTCCCTTACCTGTTTCCAAGCAGAATAGGTATTATGAGCATTATTGGTATAAAGGTTCATCCAGTAGGTACTCAGCCTTATAGGGCTTGTTCTTGCTCCGTCTGCCCAGTGATATTGGTAATTGAAGTTAATATCTTTTGGGTTTTCTGGGAAAGTTCCGTCTCTCAAAACTCCTTTAATAGTGTAACCAGAATTATTGGCTGCTCCAGTGATGCTTACTGGTGCTGCCCAATAATTATAGTTAAAGCTGTTACGGGTTCC
>CBFGYW010000366.1:0-2461 GCA_965653085.1 uncultured Salinimicrobium sp. | reverse complement strand
GGCAGCAAAGGTGAGTATTTGGAGATTAGACAGGAAATTATTTTTACCTTCAGAAAAACCTGATTCCTCACATCAAGGTATTCCTGAAACCTGGCTTCTGCCATAAGATCTGCAGCATCTTCCATAGCTCCCAGAGTCCCGAACCAGGGGAACATCTGCATCAGGCTCAATTTCGCTTCTTCAGCCCCCATATCTGATTGCATCATCCTTCCGAAGGCCCCGACAGTCAAGGTAGGGTCGGGAAGGCTGGAAACCTGAGGTGACTCCTGAAGTGAAGCCTCAAATCTGGCATAGGCAGCTTTTATTTCAGGATTATTTTCTGCTGCCATTCCTAAATACTCCTCCAGCGACTGTGCAGAAGCCTTAGGCCCCATACTCAACAGTATTAGGAGAAGTAGACTGTAATTTATTATCGATCTTTTCATTGGATCAGCTGTTTATTTTGTCTTCGTTCATTTCTTTTAACCACGGCTTCTCTCCAATAAGCCTGGAGAACGGGAACCACGAATATCGTCATGATCTGGATGGTCATGCCTCCCACAATTGGGATTGCCATGGGGACCATGATGTCTGAGCCCTTCCCTGTAGAGGTAAGCACCGGGAAAAGCGCAATAATAGTCACCGCTGTGGTCATCATTGCTGGGCGCACCCTTTTGCTTCCGGCTTCCAGTACTGCATCCCTTACCGCCGGAACTGTCTGTGGATCCCTCTTCTGGAATACCTGATGGATATAGGTTCCCATCAGAACTCCATCATCTGTGGCGACTCCAAAGAGGGCTATGAATCCTACCCATACAGCCACACTCAGGTTGACATCTCCCATCTGGAACAGCTCCCTCATATTCACCCCTCCCAAGGCGAAATCCATGAACCAGGGCTGCCCATAGAGCCAGATCATTATGAACCCTCCCGCGAAGGCTACAAAAACTCCGGAGAAGTGGATGCTGGAGGCGATGATGGTCCTGAACTGGAAATAAAGCAGCAGGAAGATGATTATCAATGCGACTGGTATTACTATCGCCAGCCTTTTCACTGCCCGTACCTGGTTTTCGTAATTTCCAGAGAACTTATAGCTCACCCCTGCAGGTACCACCAGCTCTCCGCTGTCTATCTTTTCCTGAATTGCATCACGGGCATCATCCACAACATCCACCTCTGCAAAGGCCTCTCCTTTATCGAACAGGACATAGCCTGTAAGGAAGGTATCTTCGCTCCTTATCATCTGGGGGCCCTGCAGGTAGTGGAGCTCAGCCAGTTCTCCCAAAGGAATCTGTGCCCCCTGGGGTGTTGGAATTAAGATCCTCTTGATGGATTCCGGATCATTGCGGAGCTCTCTTGGATATCGCACCCTCACCGGATATCTTTCCCTGCCCTCAACGGTGGAAGTGATGGCCATACCCCCAATTGCTGCCTCAAGGGTCTGCTGTACATCCTCGATGCTTAAGCCGTAACGGGCAATTGCAATTCTGTCAATATCAATTTCCAGATAAGGTTTCCCGACTATCCTGTCCGCAAAAACAGCTTCCTTCTTAACACTCGGAACCGTTTTCAGGATCTTCTCGAGTTGGATTCCAAAGTCCTGAATTGTTTCAAGATCGGGTCCATACACTTTGATTCCCATTGGAGCCCTCATTCCTGTTTGCAGCATCACCAGCCTGGTCTCTATGGGCTGAAGTTTAGGGGCCGAAGTCACTCCTGGCAGATTGGTCTTCTGAATGATCTCCTCCCAGATATCATCAGGACTTTTAATGTGATCACGCCAATTCCTATAGAACCTTCCATCCTCATCAACGATAAGCTGATCTTCTGAAATACCCTTCTGAAGGGCCTCGTCATTGCTGAGGGTATCTCCTGACCTGAGGATAAATCTGTTGTGGTCGTCCACCATAAAGGTTTCCCGCTGCCCATCTTCAGAAAGGACAAATTCAGGTTTGTAATTTATGACGTTCTCGAACATGGAGATAGGAGCGGGATCCAGAGCAGTTTCAGCTCTTCCGAGTTTCCCTACCGCCATATCTATTTCAGGGATAGTGGAAATAGCCATATCGAGTTTCTGGACGGTTTCCTTCGAGGCCTCGAATCCTGCGTGTGGCATGGCCGTGGGCATTAAAAGGAAGCTTCCTTCATTAAGGGAGGGCATGAATTCCTTCCCTATCCCCGGAAACATGTGTGACATTCCGGACCAGACAGCAGTAGTTCTGATGTTCCAGCCGACCCTGTCGAAGCCGTTTGCCATAAATCCGAAGATTTTCGGGAATCCCAGCCAGATCATTATTCCAAAAAAGATGGTTATCAGTGGAAGCAATAGGAACTTGCCTTTATTCTCCAGACACCATTTCAGAATGGGTGCATAGAATTTCACAACACTCATCAGAACCAGCAGGGTAATGGCCAGCAACGCGATCACGAAGAGATAATTTGAGAAAAGGGAGTTGGTATAGCCTAAAGGCACCCATTCTTC
>CBFGYW010000365.1:0-2461 GCA_965653085.1 uncultured Salinimicrobium sp. | reverse complement strand
TTACGGGATGACCCAGGAATTAATGAGAAATTCCCCGGCACCCGAACGGAAATCTGAGGTTAAGGCCACAGATGAGGAGCTGATAATGGGAATAGAAGACCGAAGCCAGAAATTTCAGGCATCTGCAGACCTGCAGCCAACGGGAAAATATTCCGAGGTCTCCGACGCTCTGGAGGCTTTTGAGGAACAGCGGGAAGAGATCGTGGAGTTCATTGAGGAGAATACAGAGGAAGATCTGAGGAATCATATCACCGATTCCCCCTTTGGAGCCATTGATGCCTACCAGAGCCTGCTGTTCATCGCCGCACATACCGCAAGACATACGAAACAGATTGAGGAGGTGCTGGCAGATCCGGGATTTCCTGCAGAGTGAATTTTGCTGAATTCAGCCGGGTGTACAAAAGGCGGAGATCCGAAGGTTACAAGCAGCGGAACCCGTGTTCGCTGGGCGAGATCTTCAGATCTCGGCCTTTTGGGCGCCAATCTTCAGATTGGCAAATGCCGAAAGGGCGACGGATTTTCAGCGGAGTTTCCCTACAACTTCTCCCCAAACGCCAGATCCCCGGCATCCCCGAGTCCGGGGACAATATATCCGTGGTCATTCAGGTCCTCGTCTATGGTGGCTATCCACAAGTGCGTATCCTCCGGAACCCCCGATGACACAAATTCAATTCCCTCGGTAGCTGCGATCACCGAAACCAGGTGGATCTCCTTGGGTGTGCCCATCTTCTTCAGCGCCTCATAGACCGAAACCAGCGAACGGCCCGTTGCCAGCATCGGGTCGGCAAGAATGAGCGTTTTGTTTTCCAGGGAAGGGGAGGCCAGGTATTCCACGACGATTTCGAAATCTATTTCATTATCGGGATGATGCCTGTAGGCCGAAATAAATGAACTGCCCGCCCGGTCGAAATAATTGAGGAGCCCGTTATGCAGAGGAATCCCTGCCCTTAGTATGGAACAGATCACTACATCCTCCTCCGGAAGGCTCATTTTAAGGCTTCCTAAAGGGGTTGTGATCTCCTTCTGATGATATTCAAGGCTCTTGCTCAACTCGTAGCCCAGAACCTCTCCAATGCGTTCGATGTTCTTCCGGAAACGCATCCTGTCTTTCTGAATATTCTTATCCCGAAGCTCTGCCAGGAATTGATTTAAAACAGAGTTATTTTCCGAAACGTGGTGGATTATCATAAATGAAAATTAGGGCAGCAAGGTAAAAATAAATTCCCAGATTTGGCCCGAACCCTCAATGCCTATTACTGCTCATCCTTCCGCGACTTTTCTGAAGGATCTCTATATTTCCTGGCCTGTTCCCCCTTATAGATCGTTTCGCTCTCTGAATCCGTCGAGTCCAGGTCATCTGCCGATTCCTTAGGCCGCTCCTCCAGTTCAGAATCGTCCGGTTTATTCCTTGTAGTATTGAACTGCTCGTCATCGAATTCCGGAATATCCAGATCTTCCCCTTCATAGTCAATAGGCTCCTCCCTGTCCTCAAAATACTCCCCCTTGCTTTCCTCGCTCTGGTTGTTCAGCACCTCCTTGTCCTCCTCAGTTATATTAGGATTATAGCTAAGGTTTTCAGGCTGCTGCCCTCTTTCCTCTTCATTATCCCGTGGCTCCTGTTCTTTCTTTGTCATGGTCTGTTATTTTTATTCAAATTACACAAATCCAGTTTATTAGGGGTTAAATTGAAGTTAAGAAACAACAATACCCACTGCGTGGGAAGTATATAGAAGATATGAACCCTGACCCCTACAGTTCATCTGCTATAAAACCTTTATATTTGAATTAATCAAATTAGGTCAGGTTTTTGATATATTTTTCTGAGCTCTAATTATACTGAAATGACTAAGATTCTTTTTGCGGCACTCCTTGTATTCTATTCTGCCACCTCCATGGCACAGATAGACCGGTCCACCGGTTCAAATACCGGCAGCGGGATGAAGATCCCCGCCGTGGAAATTCCTGCGGTTATACCCGACGACAAACCCCTTTCAAAGGATGGCCTCTTTAAAAAACCGGAGCCATCGGCGGGATTTCCTGAGGAAGAAAAGAAACCCTTTTCAATGACTACCGATAATGGCCTGATGACCCACAAGCTGGATAACTTCACTCCAAAGGCTTTCAAAAAAGACAAGGAAGCCAGGGAAGAATTCCGTCAGGACCAGTACCTGGGTGATTATCTCACAAAAGGTGGTTTTGTGGAACTTTACTGCCGTGACCACGAATTTGTCGACGGGGATAAGGTCAGGATTTACGTCAACGGGGAGATCATTCAATATTCCGTTGGCCTTGGAGGCGGTTATACACCTGTACTTGTAAAACTTAAAACCGGTTTCAACACCATCGAATTCGAGGCCCTGAACCAGGGAACTTCAGGTCCAAATACCGCAGAGCTGAGGATCTTCGACGACAAAGGAAATCCGCTGGCACAGAAGGAATGGAATCTGCTTACCGGGGCAAA
>CBFGYW010000364.1:0-2462 GCA_965653085.1 uncultured Salinimicrobium sp. | reverse complement strand
AAATGCGATCCAAAAGGCGGAATACGTGAAAAACAAGCTGGGATATGACTGCTTTGCCGATGACACGGGACTGGAGGTTAAGGCTCTAAATGGAGCTCCCGGAGTTCATTCTGCCCGCTACGCCGGAGATGCAAGGAATAATGAGGCAAATATTGATAAGCTCCTAAAGGAGATGGAGGGCGTGGAAGACAGGACTGCCAGATTCAAAACCGTTATTGCGCTCAATATGAACGAGCACGAGCTCCTGTTCACCGGCATCTGCAGTGGCGAAATTACAACCGCCCGAAGAGGGGATCAGGGTTTCGGCTACGATGCCGTTTTTAAGCCTGCAGGCTTCGACAAGACCTTCGCCGAGATGCAGATGCGCGAAAAATCAGGACTGAGCCACAGAGGCAAGGCTATGGCAGAGCTGCTGGATTATTTATCCAAATAGGAATCCCGCGATAAATCCTTCAGAAACCTGGCTATAAATACCGACAAAAAACCACTGAAAAAGCCGCATAAAACAGCCCCAACCAATTAATTCTTAAATAGTTAAATATTTATAACGTGAGCTGACAACTTATACGTACCTTTGCCGCTTATTTTATTTATATGAACAAATTTAAAGAATTAGGATTGAATGCTGGCCTGTTGCAGGCGATTGAAGACATGGGGTTTACAAGCCCTAGTGAAGTTCAGGAGAAAGCCATTCCTATTTTACTGCAGGAGGACACCGATATGGTCGCTCTTGCCCAAACCGGAACCGGAAAAACCGCAGCCTTTGGTTTCCCGCTCATCCAGAAGATAAACGCAGAAAGTAAAAAAACCCAGGGACTGATCTTGTCCCCAACCCGAGAACTGTGTTTACAAATCACCAACGAATTAAAGAACTATTCGAAGTATTTCAAAGGGCTGAACACAGTTGCTATTTATGGGGGTGCCAGTATTACAGATCAGGCCGACAAGATTAAAAAAGGAGCACAGATCATTGTAGCTACCCCGGGTCGTATGCAGGATATGGTCAACAGAAGACTGGTGGATATTTCCTCCATCGACTACTGTATCCTTGATGAGGCCGACGAAATGTTGAACATGGGCTTCTACGAAGACATTACCGCAATCCTTTCCCATACCCCTGTTGAAAAGCAGACCTGGTTGTTTTCAGCCACCATGCCAAGAGAGGTTGCAGAGATTGCAAAGAAATTCATGCACCAGCCGGTAGAGGTTACCGTAGGAACGAAAAACATGAGTACTTCCAACGTGAAGCACGAATACTATGTAGTAGGTGCAAGGGATCGTTATTCCGCTCTGAAAAGGCTGGCTGACGCGAATCCCGATATCTTTTCCGTGGTATTCTGCCGCACCAAGCGCGACACCCAGAAAGTTGCCGAGACCCTTATAGAGGATGGCTATAATGCCGCTGCCCTTCACGGGGATCTAAGTCAGAACCAGCGGGACCTTGTGATGAAGAGCTTCAGGGCGCGTCAGATCCAGATGCTGGTAGCCACCGATGTTGCTGCCCGCGGAATTGATGTGGAGAATATCACCCACGTAATCAACTACCAGCTGCCAGACGAGATCGAAACCTATACCCACCGAAGCGGCCGTACCGGAAGAGCCGGTAAAACGGGCGTCTCTATGGTGATCGTTTCAAAAAGCGAGGTCCGCAAGATCAAAAGTATCGAGCGTATCATTGGCCAGGCCTTCGAAAGAAAAGAGATCCCCAGCGGAATGGAGATCTGCGAGGTGCAGCTGTTCCATATCGCCAATGAGATCAAGAATACAGAGATCAACCACGAAATCGATCCTTATCTAGGAAGCATCAACGAACTGCTGGAGGAATTCAGCAAGGAGCAGCTTATCAAGAAGTTCTTCTCTGTAGAATTCACCCGCTTCTACAATTATTACAAGAAATCTCAGGACCTTAATGTATCTTCTCCTATTGACGATTCAGAAGACACAGGAGACAAAACCCGTTTCTTCATTAACGTAGGTGAGAAAGACGGATTTGACTGGATGAGCCTGAAAGATCAGCTGAAAGAGACCCTTGCCCTGGGCCGTGACGAAGTAAAGCACGTAGAGGTGAAAAGCAATTTCTCCTTCTTCAGTGTTGACTCCAGCCTTGCAGACCAGGTGATCTCCACTTTTGAAAATGCAGAACTCAATGGCCGCAGCGTAAATGTGGAAGTGACCAAAGAGGTTGCCAGAACCCGTGGCAGAAGGAACTCCGATGGTGGAGATGACCGAAAAGCCAAACGTTTTGGTTCTGATAAGGACAAAGGCAAGAGAAGGAGCAGCTCCGGTTCCGATTTCAAATCGGAAGGAAGAAGAGGCCGCAGTTCAGAATCCCCCGCAGGCAGCAGAAGAAGCGGCCGTAGCGGCGGAAAGAGCAAGAGCATCGAGAATTCCATTAACCGCAGACGGTCTAAAAGATAATTTCATGATCCCAAAGCAGAATTTGGTACGGTTTTCCTGATATA
>CBFGYW010000363.1:0-2471 GCA_965653085.1 uncultured Salinimicrobium sp. | reverse complement strand
CCTATTTCCTTACTCAGGGCTACAGACGTAACCATTCCTATTCTCACTTCAGTTCCAAAACGTTCTGCCTGTTTCTGAAGGTCTACCATCATCTGCGGCCCGTCAATACCATCAGGATATCCGGGAAAATTGTCTACTTCAGTGGTAGTGGTCAATTGTCCTCCCGGCTCGAGTCCGGTGTAGAGAACGGGGTGCATATCGGCTCTGGCAGCATATATTGCAGCAGTATAACCTGCTGGCCCTGATCCTATTATTAAACATTTAATTCTTTCCAATGTATCAGCCATAATTAACTTCATTTCTTATTGCTTGTAAAAATAACAACTTTAAAAGAAAAGTGGCTGTTAATGAGATTAACTTTTCTTATAATGCTATTGAAGGGAGGGATGATCATCGCTATTAGACCTAAATTTTTATAAATATGAATAGGCAGCCTGAGTTATTATTCTTCGGATAGGCACTCTATCGGTAAATCTTTAAGAATATCTCCTAAATCAGCTTTATTTTTATTTTTCAGCCAGTGCTGGACCTGTTAACTTTGCAGTTCAACAGCTTGCCTATGACTTTCTTTATGGTCCTCGATTTCATTGGTACTTTTGCCTTTGCGGTTTCGGGAGCGCTTACAGCAATGCATAAGAAACTGGATATATTCGGGATCTTTATCATCGGGTTCGTTACTGCCATTGGGGGAGGAACCTTACGGGATATTCTTATTGACAATACGCCGGTGATCTGGATGGAGCAGACCTATTATATTTATTTCATTGGGATAGCAGTAATTCTGGCAATCTTCTTCAGAAGATACCTCGCACATTTAAGTCGCTCGCTTTTCCTGTTTGACACCATTGGACTGGGCATTTTCACCATTATCGGGGTGGAAGCGGGTATCAGGGCAGATCTGGATCCGATAATCTGCATTGCTCTGGGAGCAATGACAGGATGTTTTGGAGGAGTAATGAGGGATACTTTATGTAATATGGTGCCTGTAATCTTCCTCAAGGAAATCTACGCCACCGCCTCGATAGCAGGAGGAATTCTTTTTATTATTCTCCACAGGGCGGGCCTGAATTCAGATATTATATATATCAGTACCGCAGGTTTGATTATAATTATAAGGCTGCTGGTAGTACGATACAGCATTTCCCTTCCTTCTTTCTATGTGGTAGAAAAAACTTCAGATTCCGAGGAAGGAAGCTAAACTACCCCCTTCTCCATTTCTTCGTTTCTTCAAAAACATGTTCCAGGATGTCCTTGTCTTCACGTGATAACTCAATTTCCCTTCGAGCCATAACCTTCTCGGCCACTTCAAAAGCCTTATCAGTTTTATAAGTTGTAAACCCTGCGCTTCCTCCCCAGCTGAAACTTGCTATAAAATTCCTTGGGTAGCCCGAGCCGAAAATGTTGGCACTCACCCCTACCACAGTTCCCGTATTGAACATGGTGTTGATTCCACATTTACTATGGTCGCCCATCATTAAACCACAGAACTGAAGTCCGGTGCGGGCAAAACCTTCAGACTGGTAATCCCAGATCCGCACCTCTGCGTAGTTGTTCTTGAGGTTGGAGGTGTTGGAATCCGCACCAAGATTACACCATTCTCCCAGCACAGAATTTCCGAGGTAACCTTCATGACCTTTATTGGAATAAGCGAATAGTACTGAATTCTTTACTTCTCCGCCGACCACACAAAATGGTCCAAGGGTAGTGGGGCCATAAATTTTAGCACCCATTTTTAAAACAGACTTTTCTCCCATTGCGAAAGGCCCCCTGATGAGTGAACCTTCCATTACCTCTGCACCCTTACCAATGTAAATGGGCCCATTGGTAGCATTTAGAACAGCACACTCAACAACAGCTCCAGCTTCAAGAAAGATATTTTCTGAACCAATGACCGTATTGGTGGCAGAGAGGGGTGCACTTTTTCTTTCCTGGGTCAATAGGTCAAAATCCAGGGAGATCGCTTCTCCGTTTTTGGAAAATATTTCCCAGGTATTATTCAGCTGGAAAGGAATTCCTTCCAATTCAATTGAGGTAAAGCTCGAGAAATCCACTTCCTGATCTTCAAACGCAAAAAAGGCTACTATATCATCCTCGTGGAAAATGGCTTCATTAGGCTGAAGGGCCCTAATCTGTTCCACAAGCTCCGGAGTTGGCAAGAAGGATGCGTTGATCATCACGTTCTCCTCCATTTCGACCATAGGCCATTTCCCTGCCAGGTAATCCTCGGTGACTGTGGAGGTTGTAGTGTTCAGCCAAAGCTCCCATTTTTCCCGGATCGTCAATATTCCAATCCTGATATCGGCCACGGGCCTGGTAAAAGTGAAAGGCAATAAACGATCACGGGAGCTGCCGTCGAAGAGGATATAGTTCATAGACTGAAGATTTTGTGTAAAGGTACAAGGAAAATAAAAAAATGAAACAGGAAAATATCCTCTGAAAATTTAACACAATATTCACCTGATTCTCAGTTG
>CBFGYW010000362.1:0-2474 GCA_965653085.1 uncultured Salinimicrobium sp. | reverse complement strand
GAACAGGGGAAGACTGTTTATAGCCTTCGAAATGCTCCAGTTCCGATTCCACCAGCTGGCGTTTTCCATCGATGGAATACATGATTCCAAGGCGGTTCTGGCCCTTGATGTCTTCGCAGAGTTTCTCCACCCAGCGCATAAAATCTCCGCATTCCTTGGTGTATCCCAAACGCGTGAGGGCATACATGGAGAATGAAGCGTCGCGGATCCAGGTGTAGCGGTAATCGAAATTCCTTCCAAAGCCAATGCTTTCAGGCAGGCTGAAGGTCCCTGCGGCGATCATCGAACCGTAGTCGTGCGAGGTGAGCAGCTTGAGTACCAGTGCCGAACGGTTCACCATATCGGTCCAGCGTCCCGTGTAGGTTGACTGCCCCACCCAGTCTTTCCAGTAATTGACGGTGTCGAAAAGGCTTCGGGTAACGAACCTGTCGAGGTTGCAGTCCTTGGTGGATTCCATTGCAACGTGCTCGAAAAGGAAATCGGCCTTTTCTGTGGGCTCCAGAATAAAACTGGCACTGACTTCTGTCCCGTCCACCGAAAGGGGCACAGAACTCACCATACGCATCCTGGTGGGCTCTTCTTCGTCGCTGATGAAGATGACCTCTTTTTCTGAAACCACCTCCACCCTATGCTTGTTTTTCCCATAATTGAAGCTCGGCGAGCACAGCATCTCGTATTTCACCTGTCCCCGGATGGTGGTGACCCTTCGAACGACCTCCTTCCCGTGATAGAGTTCTTCCACCGGCATAAAATCGGTGACTTCACTTACCCCTTCTTTTGAAAGGAAACGGGTCAGCAGTACATTGGTATCGGGCAGGTACAGCTGTTTGGTCTTCATCTCGCCAAACACCGGGCGGATCCTGAACCTCCCGCCCTTTTCGTCGTCGAGCAGGGCCGCAAAGATGCTTGGGGAATCGAAATTGGGGAAACACATAAAATCAATGGAACCATTCAATCCCACCAGGGCCACCGTGTTCAGGTCCCCGATGATCCCGTAATTTTCAATTGGCAAATATCCCATATTTCTTAAATTTCTTTAAAGATGGAGCCCCTGGTTTCAGCTCCTGCTCTTTCCCCTGTAAGTTAGAAAAAAGGCAGCTCTTTTCTTCAGTTGCGAAATCGGAATTAACTTTTAATCAGCAATTTTACTACTTCTTTAACGAATGCTGAAGATCTTCTTTCCCGTGACCACATACACTTTTTCAGCTTCGGCGGGGTCCAGGAAATAGTTACCGGTGAACTCCCCAAAGGCAGGGAGGATCATCTGATTTCTTCGGTGAAAGAAACAGGGCAGTTTCAGCAGCTGCCTTCCCGGGCCTGAAAGTTTTATCCCGGGATGCAGATGACCCGAAAAATTGAATAGGCCCTCCCGTTCTTCGGGATGGTGGGTAAGCAGAAAGGTTTTGATAAGAAGTTCGGGCTGCATCTCGACTCCCAGGGCCTCATACCTCAGCGGGGAAATGATGTCGTGGTTGCCCTCCACCAGCAAAACCGGAAGCCTTGTGGAATGGACCCAGTTCTCAAAAAGCCGCCACTCCTGATTAATAGCCGAATGGAACAGGTCGCCCAGAAAACAGATCTTCCGGGGTACAAAGAGGTTCACCACCTCGCTCAGCTTCCTGAAATTCCCTTCCACCGCTTCAGGAGGGAGGGCACTGCCGTATTTCCTGAAATGGGAGATCTTCCCCAGGTGCACATCACTGATGATCAGTAATAATTCCTCCTCCCAGAAGAGCGCCCCCGAGGCGTGGAGAATGAAATTCTGATCTTTTATCTGAATGGCTTTGGTCATTTATTTCTCAAGATACGCAAGCATTTTCTGAATCCGGTCCTCCAGCTTTTCCGAAGATAGTTTTTCCCGCATCCTGTCGGTGATGATGGGGAAGGAAAAAGGGGTGGGTTTTTCGCAATCCTTCCAGACTTTCTGCTGTTTCGAGATCCGTTCCATAGCCATCAGTAGGCGACCTTCCTCCAGCTGGTGCTCAAAGGTCTCGCGGAAAGCCTGCTGGAACAGGAGGTTGTTTGGTTCATAATCCCGGAACACGCTGAAAAGCAGCTGCGAACTGGACTGCAGGTGCTTGGTTTTTATGAGTTTATTCGGAAAACCTGTAAATACAAGCCCCGCAATCACTGCGATATCCCTGAATTTCCTTCGGGCCATCTCAGTCACGTTCAGGCTTTTCTGAAGATCGTCCATCACATATTCCGCAGAAAACAGCTCGTTATCCAGCACCTGCTGCATATCATTTCCATCCAGCAGATCCACCGTCAGCCAGCCGAAGGCTTCGTACTTAGCTTTCAGATCGCGGTTGTTCATTACTTTATCGGTACTGCCATCAATCTGCTGTTTATTCCAGTCTACGATGGCTACCAGGTTATCCAGCTTGTAATGGGGCGCAAACTGTGCCGCTTCCCAGATCTGTCCTTCCTGCTGTTCACCATCACCCATCAACACATACACGACGCGATCTTCG
>CBFGYW010000361.1:0-2475 GCA_965653085.1 uncultured Salinimicrobium sp. | reverse complement strand
TCTGAGATCTCCACCTCCTCCGGCAGCGGAAGTTTCGGGATTTCAAGATCCATCAAAGCCCCTATTTTCTCCAAGGCCTCCTGCTCCTTTGGCATACTCAGCAGGATAGATCTTCCTTCCTTTTCAGCCCTCCCGGTCCTTCCTATCCGATGCATATAGTTTTCCGGATATTCGGGTGTATCGAAATTTATTACGTGGCTTATTTCCTCTATATCGAGTCCGCGAGCCATAACATCTGTGGCAACAAGGATCCTGCAGAAACCGTCTTCAAACTGGCGGATACTCCTCAGTCGGTAATTCTGGGTCTTATTGGAATGGATCACCGTACATTCCTCAGGAAATGCAGGATCCAGCTTTTCAAATAATCTGTCGGCGTAGCGCTTGTTGCCTACAAAGATCAGCACCTTGTTATACTGCTCCCGTTCCTTCAGCAGCTGCTTCAGGAAATTGACCTTGGTGTTGAAGTTTGGGATGCTATAAGCGGTCTGGCGGATGTTCTCTAAAGGCGTTCCACTCCTGGCTACCGAGATCTTTTCAGGATTTCTGAAACTCAGGTCTATCAGCTGTTCCACCTCTTCGGTCATGGTGGCTGAGAACATGATGTTCTGGCGGTTCTCAGGCAGCAGGTCCATGATGTTGGTAAGCTGGAATCTGAATCCCAGGTCCAGCATCACATCCACCTCGTCAATGACCAGTTTCTGGATGGATTTCAGCTGAAGGTCCCTGTTGATGGCAAGATCGTAAAGCCTTCCGGGAGTCGCAACAATGATATCCTGGCCCTGGGCCACCAGCTGCCTCTGAGTGTTGATGTTTGTTCCTCCATAAACCCCGGCGATGCGAACATTTATATACTTCGCGAGTTTCTCTAGTTCTTCCACCACCTGCACTACCAGCTCCCGGGTAGGGACAAGGATCAGGATACGCGGATTCTTCTGTTCTGAATATTTCAGCATCCGCAGCAGCGGAAGCAGGTAAGCGAGCGTCTTCCCGGTCCCGGTCTGTGCGATCCCTACCACATCCCTTCCAGACATAATGGTTGAAAAAGCCTGCTCCTGAATGGGGGTGGCAATAGTGAAACCCAAGTCACCAAGGGCATTCTGAAGTGGGGTGTTTAGATTGAGATCCTGAAAATTCACAACAATGATTTTGTGCAAATGTACGGGATTTTAATGACTGTCAGGGAGCTGTATATCTGATCCGCCCGAAGAACCTGCAGCTTCAGTATTCCATAGTAAATCATTCAGAAAACCTGCCTCCGCATTTTTTGGCTTTTTTTTAAATCCATATTGGCTAACTTATCCTGAATAACAAATTCACACCATTACCATGAAGATGAAGCTTATAAAATTATGGGAGACCCTCAGTGTAAGTTTCTGGTTCCTGCCCTTCATAATCATCAGTATCGGAATTGGCCTCGCTTTTTTATTTGTCTATCTGGATACTCAATACAACATCAGGTTTCCTGGATATCTGGAGCTTTTCTCTTCCGGGGAGGCCGAAGGGGCAAGGGCAGTGCTCTCTTCCATTTCAAGTTCCATGATGACCATAGCAGGTATCATCTTCTCCATCACCATTGTTACCCTGGTGCTGGCATCGTCCCAGATGGGACCCCGGGTCCTACGGAATTTCATTAAAAGCAAGCTGAATCAGGTGGTTCTGGGGTCTTATGTTGCCTCTTTTATTTACTGTCTGCTGGTACTGAAGGTAGTGACTGGCATGGAGGAAAAATTCTTTATTCCCACCATCTCCCTGACCTTTGCCATGGCACAGGCCATAGCTAATATACTGCTGCTGATCTTCTTTATAAATCATGTCTCCAACTCCATCCAGGCAGATAATGTTGTGGGAGACCTTAGTAAGGAACTCGATCGTAAGATCAGAGTCCTGTTTCCCGAAGAAATAGGTCATGAAAACAAGGAGTTTAAACAGGATATGCAGGTAAGCCAGATAAATGAAAGGAAATACAGCATAAAAGAAATACTTCCTTCCAGGAATAGCAACTATCTCGAGTCGATTGAACAGGATAAGATACTCGAGATAGCAATTTCTGAAGATCTGGTCCTGAAATTTGATTACAGGCCGGGCCACTATATTATCAAAGGCTGCAACTTTATTGAGATATATTCCAGAAATCCTCTTGAGGAGAAGACAAAGGAAAGCATCTATGCCTGTTTCAATTTCGCCCGCCGAAGGTCCCCAACCCAGGATGCAGAATTTGTGATATATCAGATTGTGGAGGTGGCGGTCAGGGCGCTTTCCCCTTCCCTCAATGACCCCTTTACAGCGATCACCTGTATTGACAAGTTAGGCGCTGCAGCCTGTGATCTTACAGCCAGGGATTTTCCATCAGATCAGCGACTGGATGAGCAGGGAATTCTTCGAATTATAGCAAATGCCCCCACCTTTGAGGGAATGGTCGACGCTGCGTTCAATCAGATAAGACAGTACGGAAAAGCTTCAGCTGATATACTTATC
>CBFGYW010000360.1:0-2484 GCA_965653085.1 uncultured Salinimicrobium sp. | reverse complement strand
GCTAGGTTCTTCAGAAGTACAGCTACAGCTTTACTTCTGAATCATCTCCTGTCCAGTTTCATTATCTGTTCCCTTGCACTTTCAAGCTCCTCTGCTGAAGGCGGCTCGGGCTTCTGTTCCGCAGCATTTTCAGGTTCAAGGCTCAATTTTGAATAGAGGGGAAAGTGATCGGAACCGAAGTCTCTTCCACGCTCAAGTTCCATGCTCCTGAATTCCTCGGAAACGAAAAGATGGTCCAGGGGCCAGCGCATTAACCAGCTATTGGCGCTGAAAGTATTATAGAAACCTCTCCCTACCCGCGGGTCCAGCAATTCTCCCACGTTTTGGAATAAAGAGGTGGTTCTGGACCAGGCGACATCATTAAAATCCCCGGTAACTATTACAGGCAGGTGCGATTCCCTTGCCATTTCTGCCACCATCATCATCTCGGCATCCCTGTCCGTAGACGAGGGATTGTGCTGCGGCATTGGAGGGGTAGGGTGAATGGAATGAATCTCGATGAGCTCTCCTGAAGGGAGTCTGAGTTTCCCGTGAATCGAGGGAATACTGTCATCGACAAGGTACCTCACCTTTGGGTCCAGTAGTTTGAATTTTGAGTACAGGAGCATTCCGTAGGTGTTGTCCAGCGGCACTTCTACCGAATAGGGATAACGGGATTCCAGATGTGGAGAGACCTCATCTCTCCATCGCTCATTGGTTTCGGTAAGAACAAGTAAGTCGGGATTGAAGGTGAGGACCACATCCAGTAATTCTTCGGTGTTTTTATTCTTCTGAAGCACATTGGCAGCCAGGATACCGATTGTATTATCAGGATCGACCTTCTCATTTTTAAGAACCTCAAAGTCTGAGAAGGGAGTAAAAGGATAGATCTTGGTCATCTGGAAAATGAAACAGCCGGCAAGTATGAGGGCAAAGATATAATCGCGCCAGGAATGAAGGTCGAACCTGAAGAAGTAGATCAGGAAGGCAACCAGGGTAAGAACTGTTAGCTGGGCGTGGGGGTAGTCGAAGATCCTTACCCACCAGTAATCAAGAGCTACAAAAGGTATAAGCGTAAGCAATATGGCAAAGTAGCCAAAGCTTTGCAGAAAGCGTTTTAAGTCCATCTATTGAATTGAGTTGATGGATAAATATAGAATTTAGGATTAAAAAGGGATAATTATTCAGAAATATTTATAATTTCCACGGCTTTCTGAGTTCATTTCAGATACTCCCCAAGAGCCTATTCGCCGGATCTTCCCAGATGCCTTGAAGCCGCCAGAATGTCATCGCCTGAAGGTTCCTCAAATAACTTCAGGTCAAAGTAGGGGAGGGCTGCAATAAGATGATCGAAAATGTCAGCAGTGATCTCTTCATAATAAGACCAGCGTTTATCGCTGCTGAAGCAGTAAATTTCCAAAGGTATGCCCTGAGTGGTTGGAGCCAGATGCCGTACCATTATAGTCATTTCCTTGCTTACCAATGGATGTCGGTTTAGGTAAAGGTCGGCATACTTTCTAAAGATCCCCAGGTTGGTCTGGTTTCTTCCGTTTATTATCACGCTCCTGTCGAAGCTATGGGTTTTATTGAAGTCGTCGATCTCCTTCTGCCGCTCCCGGATGTAGGGCGCGATGAGGCTGAATTTGGAAAACTTCTCAAGATCTTCTTCAGAAACAAAACGGATGGAATTCTGTTTAATAAACAAAGAACGTTTAATACGCCTTCCCGGAGATTCCTGCATACCTCGCCAGTTCTGAAAGGAGTCGGAAATCAGGCTATAGGTGGGGATTGTAGTGAAGGTTTTATCCCAATTCTGAACACGTACGGTAGCAAGATTGATTTCCGTGACGAATCCATCTGCACCATATTTGCTGAAGGTGATCCAGTCGCCCAACCTTACTATATCATTCACTGAAACCTGAATGGAGGCAACAAATCCCAGGATCGTATCCTTGAAGATCAGGAGGATAATAGCCGAGGCTGCACCAAGGGAGATCAGAAAATTCAGGACCGACCTCTCGGTGATTTCGGTTATCACAAATACAATCCCGATGGCCCATACGAAGATCATTAGCACCTGAATATAACTCTCCAGCGGCTTATCCCGGAATTGTTCCTTGGTTTTCAGGTAATTCTGGGAAGTGCGAAGCAGGCTTCTGACGATCAAGACGCTGAGGATGATCAACAGGATAGCCGAGATCTTATCAAAAACCTCAAGAAAATGGGTATATCCTTCAAAAATGGCTGGAATTGCCATTATGAGGATGAAGAGGGGCAATAAATAACTGAGAAATCTCGGGAAGTTACTCTGAACCAGAAAGTCGTCAAAACTAGTTTTTGTAGAGGAGGAAAAAGTGCTGAAGGCTTTTAATACAAATCGCCTGGTGAGGATTGATATCAGTAGGAGTAGCAGCACCAGTAGAATCACACTGAAACCTATATTCTACGTTGAAAAGAAATATCTTTAGATAATGCTGCAGGAAGATCTGGAACATTTCCGCTTTC
>CBFGYW010000359.1:0-2506 GCA_965653085.1 uncultured Salinimicrobium sp. | reverse complement strand
GGGAACAGAACCGCAAAAGTGAGGGTTCCGATGGCGGAAGGCGCAGAGGTGCCGGGGGCTCTTCCCAGGCCCAGGTCGATGCGGTTGGGATACAGATGGGCCAGGGTGCCAAACTGCTCAGCGATGATCAGCGGCGAGTGATTCGGAAGCATTATGCCGCCGGAACCTACCCTGATGCTGCGGGTGTTCTCGGCCACATAGCCGATGAGGATGGAGGTGGCGCTGCTGCCTATATTTTCGGAATTATGGTGTTCTGCAAACCAGATGCGGCTGTATTGCTGTGCTTCTGCTTCCCGGGCCAGGGCCAGGGATTCGTTGAGGGTCTGTTTGATGCTGTTGCCTTGCGAAATCATTGCTAGTTCCAGGATCGAATAGGCGATAGGTCGTTTTTCCATAGTACCGCAAAGGTACGGCTTATATTGCGTTTAAGCAGCCTGAAACGCAGGATAAACTCCCGTACTTCGCCCTTCTGAATTACAGCCTCTGTGGATCGATCTAAGGGCTTTACAGGGACTTTCTAGTACTGGTAGCGTATCTGGCCTTCCCACTGCTGAAGGTTCAGCAGAACGGTGTTATTTTGCAACTGGAGGGGCCTCAGGTCGAAGCTGAAGGTCTTCACGACTATGGCGCTGCACTCCTCCAGGTTTTTCAGCAGTATTTTCAGATCCCGCTGCCCCGGATTCGACTCGGCCACCCTGTCGGCATCGATCAGTTCGACCTCCCAGGCAGAGCCATCACAGCCGCCGGATTCGATCTCCACCTCCAGGCAATCTCCGGTCAGCTGTACACTGCGAATCAGAAATCCCTGGGACTCGCTGTTCTTATACCTGTGGTTGTCTATGACGGTGACCTCGTCACAGAGGGAATCGGCGTATGGGTCATCATCAGAGTCGCTGCAGGATAGCAGGGTGGTTATAAGACAGAAGAGTAAAAGTCTTTTCATAACAGTATTCATCAGGTTGCTATAATGGGGATCATCACAATAAGGAAACATACCAGGATCATCTGCCAGAAATAATTCGTCACATACAGGCCACACAGGATTATCAAAGGCTCCTGGGTGTTGGAATCGATCTGGCCCGAAGTGGAGTAACCTGAATAGGTGACATCAATTCCGCCGGCATCTGAGACTCTCCAGCGGGTGTTCCACAGGTTATCATACTTCCACTGAAGCTTTTCTGTGCCAATTGAGATGGTAGCACTGGTCATCCAGTCATTGAAAGCTATGGTCCCTATGGTCTTATTATCCAGGGGGTCAATAATTTCCGTCTGCTGCCCAAAAAAGCCTTTTGTCCTGAAGTGGCATTTCATTCCGTGCAATTCGGCCACTGCATTCTGGGAAAACAGCTCGTTGTTCAGTTTCCCTACCTGCTGGTCATTGGAATGGATGGTGAAGAGGGTGGAAAAAAAATCCTTTTTCCATTTAAGGGGATAGTGCATTGTCTTTATTTTCCTGGTTTAAAATCTCTTTTGTTTAATGTTGACCAAGCCAAAGCTATCATTTATTCTGTTTTCTTATTCTCGATCGTCACTATGGCGTTCCTGCTGGACAGGTAATATTCGTAATCAGCTCGAAGAACCACAGGAAGGCGAAGGAGACGAGCAGGGCGATGCAGTACATCACCGCGAGATCCAGGAATATCTTGAACATTCCGGGCCTTTCCTTTGGCGAGCCTTTGAATTCACTGAAGTAGATGATGATTCCTCCCAGGATGATGGATACGAAGACCATCAGCAGCAGTTCCAGGTGGGTCACCCCCACGGCGATCATCAGGATCTCTTCCGTGGGGGCTACCGAGGAGGCGAACAGGACCGAACCGCAGATGGACAATATGATCCGCTTGAAGTTGGCACTGTCTTCGGTCTGGTCGCCATCTTCTTCTCCCGACTCGGATTTCTCCTTCTCCCTGGAAGCGGCTTCTGAAGAAGTGTTTTGAGACTGGTCTTTGAATCGAGGATCGGAGCCATCCTCTTCCTCTTCCTCCTCGTCGCCGCCTAGCTGGGCGGTACCTACAGAGATGCCTATGGCCACGATCATCGACTCCACGATCACCTTACCGGTGATCTCGTCCCAGGACATTCCGAAATCTATACGGCTAAGCAGCAGCAGAAAGAGGAAGCTGACGATCACTGCGAGGCCCAGTTCCTCCACCGATTCGTGGCAGATCTCGCGGAAGGAGCTGTCCCTCTTCATCCCCGCATAGCGGTTATAGCCCAGCAGCAGCAGGAAGGTCACCACCACGCAGGTGAGCAGGTAGGCGGGGGGTGCGGTGAATCCGTTCCACCAGACTTCCATCGTATATACCAGAGGCAGACTGAATAAAAGGCCTCCAATAACACCTCTTCCGTATTCCTTTAAAGTCTCCTTGTTTTTCTGAACCGGCATCTAGTTCTGTCGCTTTTTATGTTAAAGTTACACATTGGCTGCAGAAGAAGTGCTGGTTTGGCAAAAGTATAACAGATGAGAATTTTTTATCTGCGGGTGGCATTGAAGGATAAATATTGG
>CBFGYW010000358.1:0-2520 GCA_965653085.1 uncultured Salinimicrobium sp. | reverse complement strand
GGAGGTAAATCTTCAATCGCATAAGTTTTGGTCAAATTATGATATTCAATCCCCCTCTTAAGACCACCATAAAGGCGATAAGCCAGCATTTCGTGGCGCTGCTGCTTTTTCGCCAGCTCCTTCAATAAAGGAAGATGACGGAAACCCGGTAGCTGCTGCAGGCTTACTGCAGGCTGCCGGAATTCATTCCATCAACGGGAGCCCTGTGGCGGGAGTGTGTTCATATACTCCTGCCAGGTAACCAGGATGTATTTTTTGCGGGCATTCTCCATTCTTGCCAGGAAGCCGAATTCATAGACAAACAGGTAGACGTCGCCCGTTCTGTTTTTCCAGTAGTGGGTGAAGAAGCGGGGTTCGAAGCCCTGGGCGATTAGCACCTCGGCCCTCACGGTTGCCTTTCCCGCCTTGTTGTAGCTTTTCAGGATCCTTCGGTTGGTCTTCAGGTGGCGATCTACTGTTGCGTAAAAACTGGCACTTCCACTCTGGCTTTTTTCATAGTGATAACTGCTTTTACAGTAGGGGTCGCAGAACTTCTTGTCCTTTCTTCCCTCCAGTTCCCGGTTACAGGCCAGACAGTATTTTTTAGTCTCCACGTCCTCTATTATTTATACGTATAATATACGGATAATTAACCTTTTAGGTTTTCTTCAGAGTTAATTTTACAGGAAAATAATTCTAATGGACCGAAAATATATAAGCCTGAAGAACCTGCTGATAGGAAATGAGAAGTGCATAGGGCTGAAATTCTTTGCCGACAAGGTGGTGCAGGCGCTGGTGAATGGCCTTCCGGGGCTGAGATACAGTGAGGAATTTGCCATGCATTATATTCCCAATACTACTGGCAACCTGAACCTGATCTTCAGGACCTTCCGGGGAGTCGCCTGGATCAACTGCAGTCATTTCTTTGCCCGAAGCAGCTTTGGGCAGGAGCGCAAACCGGTGGATGTGCAGGGCCTGCGGAACCGGCAGCCGGTAGAGGGAAGGAAATTCTGCCCCGAGGGTTACCTGAGGAAACTGGAGCTGAAATGCTATGCCAGGAACACCATAAAGACCTATGTTTCCTGTTTTGAGGCTTTTCTGAACCACTATAGCAGCAGGCCTCCCGAGGAGCTCAATGAAAACGATATTCGGCTTTATCTGCAGAAACTAATTCAGCAGGGGAGTTCCCACTCCTATATCAATCAGGCCGTGAATGCCATCAAGTTTTATTATGAGGTGGTCCTGGAGATGCCCAACCGCTTCTATGCCATTGAACGCCCGCGTGCCGAGGAGAAGCTGCCGCAGGTGCTGGCGAAAGAGGAGGTGCTGGCCATTATCGATAAGACCAACAATCGCAAACACCGCTGTATCGTGAGCCTCCTGTATTCGGCAGGGCTGAGGCGCAGTGAGTTGCTGAACCTGAAGCCGGAGGACATAGACGGCAAACGGATGGTCATCAAGGTTCGCTCGGGCAAGGGCAACAAAGACAGGTATACCATCCTTTCGGAAAAGCTGCTGCAGGACCTGAGGCTCTACTATGCGGAGTGGCACCCGAAAAACTACCTGTTCGAGGGTGCAAAGGGGGCGGCCTACTCGGCAGAGAGCGTGCTGAAGATCGTGAAGGAGGCCTCCCGCAAGGCCGGAATACGCAAGCGGGTAACCCCTCATATGCTGCGGCATTCCTTTGCCACGCACCTGCTGGAAAGCGGTACAGATCTGCGGTATATCCAGGTGCTGCTGGGGCATAAGAGTTCGAAGACCACAGAGATTTATACGCACGTGGCGACAAATATTTTTTTTAATATTAAAAATCCATTAGATTAGTCCAGTAAAGACAAAGTAGTTATAAACGTACCAGTAACTTTACACATACGTTGTACCAAATGTAAAACATGAAAAAGTGTTTCATCATTTTTATATTCCTCCTTATTCCATTGATAAACAATGGACAGGATATCGCAGATAAAAAAATAAGCGAAGAAATAATCTGTCAACAGCTTAATGCTGCTACATCGCACTTAAAGGACAAGAATTTACTTAAAGGCTTCAAATTAAAGTTTGACAACCTGATTCGAGATGGTTGGGGTTACAACGCATTAGCTAATTCATATACTGCGAAGAAACTAGATGTAAAACCTGAAGAGCTTTGGAGTCAAGATAAAAGCAAGATTGGGGAGATTTTCAAATCTTTTGAGGACAAACCTTTCAAGTCTGGTTCCAAAGTGGATTTGAATTGCTTACCTAAATCCCGAAATGCAAACACGATTATCTCTAAAATGGATAATAACACTTTGCTTTTTCATGTTACCACCAGCAGGCTTGGGGATGAGGGTTCATCAGGAGTGATTTTTTTATTCTTTTATGATGAGTCAAACAATGTTGAATCATTTTATCAAACTTCTTGGATAAGCTAAAAGAAACACTTGGTACAACAACACCTAAACGCCAGCATCGGCCGACGGCCTCCGCCGCCGTTTAGCCTAGTCCGTTGTAAAAAATGGTGAGACAGTGTATCAACCGACTGGTAAAATAACGGATTAA
>CBFGYW010000357.1:0-2521 GCA_965653085.1 uncultured Salinimicrobium sp. | reverse complement strand
ACCCGTTGTCTAGTGATCTGCACAAGTCCAAATTTACTCGGAGGCAGGATCTTGTGTTTTGCCCGGTCGTCGCTCATCTCCTCTCGAAGATGGTCATACAATGCTTTCCGGTGCTCGGCCTTGTTCATATCTATGAAGTCGATAACGATGATCCCACCCATATCGCGCAGGCGAAGCTGCCGTGCTATCTCGGTGGCGCTGATCATGTTTACTTCAAGGGCAGTGTCTTCCTGAGTTTTTGCTTTGTTCGAACGGTTTCCGCTATTCACATCAATGACGTGCATGGCTTCGGTGTGCTCGATGATCAGGTAAGCGCCTTTGTTGATAGATACGGTGCGGCCAAAAGTAGTTTTGATCTGTCTCTCCACCCCGTATTTCTCGAAAATTGGGACATTGGAGTCGTGCATCTTCACTATGGATTCTTTTTTAGGGGCAATTTCTGCCACATAATCTTTGATTTGTGTGTACAAGGTCTCGTCGTCTACAATGATGGAACTGAAGGAATCGTTGAAAACATCTCTCAGGATAGAGGATGCACGATTAAGTTCTCCCAGCACTTTTGAAGGGTGAGGTGCCTTATACAGCTTTTTACACATGGCATTCCAGCGACCCATCAAATTCTCTAGGTCCCTGTCTAGCTCTGCTACTTTTTTGCCTTCTGCTACGGTTCTTACGATGATGCCAAAACCTTTCGGTTTAATGCTCTTCACCAGTCGTTTCAGGCGGTCTTTCTCTTCCTGGCTTTCTATTTTTGCTGAAACAGAAATGCGGTTGGAGAAAGGCACCAGTACGATGTAACGGCCCGGAAGGGATAGTTCTGAACTTATCCTGGGGCCTTTGGTGGAGATCGGCTCTTTTACGATCTGAACCAGTAGCGATTGATTTGATTTAAGGACGTCAGCAACGCTTCCGTCCTTATCAATATCCTTTTCCAAGGGAAAATCCTTAAGCGAATAGTCCCTTAATTTACCTGTGCTTACACGTTTGATGAACTTCAGTAAAGAAAGTACCTGGGGGCCCAGATCGTGGTAATGCAGAAATGCATCCTTCTCATAGCCCACATTTACGAAGCCGGCGTTTAAACCGGGGACAGCTTTTCTGATCTTGGCAAGGAATATATCCCCTACCGCGAAATTGCTGTCGTCTTCTTCTTTATTGAGTTCAACTAGTTTTCCATCTTTTAATAAGGCAAAATCTACAGCAGAGGAACCGGTTCTGATAATTAACTCTTTGTTCACTCTAAATTGATTTTAATCTACATCGGAAAAAGACCGATACAGATGGTTAACAATAAAAATTCACAGGGTTTTTAAGCCTGAAGAAATCATGGCCTGTCTTACAGGTAATGCGGGCCAGAATTTCGATTTCAAAGAACGATTGTAATAAAAAAAAGTAGTGTGAAAACTACTTTTTCTTGTGGCGATTTGCTCTTCTTCTTTTCTTACGCTTGTGCGTAGCTACCTTATGTCTTTTTCTTTTTTTACCACTTGGCATAGTGTGACTTGTTTAATTAATAATTTATTTTTGCTCCGCTCCCGCGGAAAGGTCTTATTTTACTTCGACGTTTGACTTAACCCCCTCAACAAATACCTTCGCTGGTTTAAAAGCCGGAATGTTGTGAGCTGGAATTTTAATGGTGGTGTTCTTAGAGATATTTCTTCCGGTTTTCTCAGCCCTGGTCTTAATGATAAAGCTTCCAAATCCTCTCAAATAAACATTGTCACCAGCTTCTAATGAAGTTTTTACCTCCTCCATAAAGGTTTCAACTGTAGCCTGAACGTCTCCCTTTTCCATTCCTAATTTCTCGGAGATCTTCGCTACGATATCTGCTTTTGTCATTTTAGTAATATTTAATAAATTGGGGTTTGTAAATTTTCAAGGTGCAAATATAGGAATTAAATCTTCAACTTTTCAAGCTAATCCACTAAATAATAACATAATAAAGAATTAATATTGCAGCAAAGATTTTCCCCCAATGGATTTTGCTAAGCTTTTGGTTAATTGGTATTTAGACAACAGGCGGTCCCTCCCATGGCGCAACACCACAGACCCTTACAGGATCTGGCTCAGTGAAATCATCCTTCAGCAAACGCGAGTTGACCAGGGAAAACCATACTACCTGCGCTTCGTTAAAGCATTCCCAAAAGTAGAAGACCTTGCCAATGCTTCGGAAGAGGAAGTGTTAAAACTTTGGCAGGGATTGGGCTATTATTCCCGCGCCCGGAACCTCCACGCCTCTGCAAAATTTGTCGCAACCGATTTAAAGGGAATCTTTCCTTCAAACTTTAAAGACTTACTTGCCTTGAAAGGGGTCGGGGATTATACCGCAAGCGCCATTGCTTCCATCTGTTATCAGGAACCTGTAGCGGTGGTAGATGGGAATGTTTACAGGGTGCTGTCCAGGATCTTTGGGATAGATACCCCCATAAATTCGACGGAAGGAATAAAACAGTTCAAGCAGCTGGCCGAGGACCTGCTGGATAAAAAGGACCCTGCCAATTTCAATCAAGGAATTATGGAG
>CBFGYW010000356.1:0-2537 GCA_965653085.1 uncultured Salinimicrobium sp. | reverse complement strand
GCAGTCTCCATGGAGCATCCCCTGCCGGAGCATATATTTCAGCACCGCCGGGATTCCTCCTATCTGGTGCACATCTTCCATGGCGAACCTGCCGCTTGGTTTTAGGTCTGCCAGAACGGGAGTATTCTCACAGATTCTCTCGAAATCAGACAGCCCAAATTCCACTTCTGCTGCTTTGGCTATGGCCAGGAAGTGAAGAACGGCGTTGGTTGAGCCGCCCAGGACAGTGATAAGTCTTACCGCATTTTCAATGGCCTTCTTTGTAACTATATCGCGTGGAAGAATATTTTTTTCTATTAGTAGAGTCATGGCCTTCCCCGCTTCCCTGCTTTCAGCAGCTTTTTCCGGTCCTACAGCCGGATTAGAGGAATTATAGGGCAGACTCATGCCCAGGGCTTCAATTGCTGATGCCATGGTGTTGGCCGTATACATTCCCCCACAGGCCCCGGCTCCCGGACAGGCTTTCTGGATGATGCTGTCGTAGTTCTTCTGGGTAATGCTTCCGGAAACTTTTTCGCCCCAGGCTTCAAAGACCGAAACCACATCCAGTTTTTTGCCTTCGTGGCAGCCCGAGGCTATTGTACCCCCATATACCAGGATTGCGGGACGGTTTATTCGCAGCATCGCCATTAGGGCACCAGGCATATTCTTGTCGCAGCCCACCACTGTGATAAGGCCATCGTAGGACATTGCGTGGACCACCGTTTCCATGGAATCGGCGATTAAGTCACGAGAAGGCAGTGAATAACGCATTCCAGGGGTGCCCATGGAAATCCCGTCGCTAACCCCAATAGTATTGAAAATAAGCCCCACAAGTTCCCCTTCCCCACAACCCTGTTTGACGAGCCTCGCCAGATCGTTCAGGTGCATATTGCAGGGATTGCCTTCGTATCCGGTACTGGCTATCCCAATAAAGGGTTTTTTGAAATCTTCCTCACTCAGGCCTATGGCGTGAAGCATGGCCTGGGCGGCAGGTTGGGAATCACTTTGGGTTAATACGCTGCTGTATCTGTTGTTCATCTGTAGGCTTTATTACTTATGTGAAATTAAAAGTTTGAGGATAGGGGGTGGCAGGGGAGTAGCCGGTCCTGCCTATTTCTGAAATTTTAAAACAACAGGTAACCGACTGAAAATAAGACAATTAAATAAGACAGATTTACGATTGCTAAAAACGAAAGTTTAATTTTCCAATCGGGAAAGTGAATAAGGGAGGTCTCGGGAATTGGTTCAAAAAAGCTTCAGGAAAGGCTGTGGGAAATCGTGAAGAAGATTTTACCCGAATAAAATCTCATCTCACCGATATTGGTGCCAGTTTCCGCTTCATTATTTCTCCTACAGGCTTGTCTTCTATCTTGCTCTCTAACCAAGATAGGATATCCAGGTACAAAAAGGCCCGACGCTCGAATGGATGCTCTTCATATCTTTTCAGGTCCTGGTGCAGTTTCCTGAATTCTCCCTTGATCTCAAGAGGGGATATATTTGGCAGATTCCTCAGGAACCTGATCATCTCTTTCTGCACTTCGTGCAGGTCGTTCATCTTGATGAGGAACTTATAAGTCGACCGGATCAGGCTTTCCAGATGGTAATCCATTCCTGCTTCATAATGAGCAACCAGGTTCAGGATACGCGAGAAACACATCAGGTCTTCCCGCGCCTCCAGGGATTTATTGTTGATGATTTTCTGCAGGAATTCGATACATTTTTTGTTATCCCCAGCTCCAAAATACAAACACCCGATCTTGTAATAGAAGATCATGATATGATGTTCATCGAGCCTGTCGCTGAATTTTTTGACTTTGTTCTGGATCTTGTCCACCAACGGCTGGCCATTTTCAAAATCGGCCTTCATGAATCGCAGGTTAAGCTTGTTGGAATAGAGATAAAGGAAAGCCAGTGCCGCAATATTGTCGTCGTCGGGAATCCTGGAATCCTTAAGACTCTTTTCCAAATCGTCCAATACCTTCTCAAACAGGCGTACGTGCCCAAGGAGAAAGAGGGATTCCAGAAGGTAGTGATTCCCCTTCAGGTAAGAAACGGGATGCAGGGATATCAGGTGCGGATTCTTCTCGAATAGCCCAATCCACTTTTTGGAATACCGGAAGCAGGAAAGGAAATCCTGGGAGATAAAACTGTGCCAGAGTGAGGCTTTATAAAGCCACAGCTTCTCTCGAAACCCCAGTTCAGAAAACCTGTATTCTGGCAGCCCCTTCTGGAAGACTTCCTTCACCTGGGCTGCCTCAGCCTTCGTTTTGGCGTGACCTGTCTTTAAAAAAACACTATACAGACGCAGGGACAGGTTTGAAAGTTGTCCCGAAATGGAATTCAGCCGGGAAAGCTGATCCGATTCCTGTATCAGCTGCTCCGCCCGGTTCTCAATACTCCTGGTGATATACTGCGACTCTATGATCTTTTCCCAGTCAAGGATCTCAGTAACCATATTCTTTTCCTCATAGAAAAGGGCGGTCTGCTTAATCCGGTCCAGCAGTTTCAGGCTCTGGTTATAAAGCCCCTTCCTATAGAGGATTATTGCAAAATCC
>CBFGYW010000355.1:0-2539 GCA_965653085.1 uncultured Salinimicrobium sp. | reverse complement strand
GCGGGAGCGGCTTCTGCTATCTTCGGGGCTCCGCTGGTAACAATGTGGTCATCGGTCAGCACGTCTTTCCCGTCTTCGAGGAAAAGTCGGATGAATTCCCTCAGTTCATTGGTGATATCCTCCCACTGCGCCAGGTCATTCTTGGTGATGGAGATGTAGTTCTCATCGATAAAAACCTGCTTGATGAAGGGAAACTGAAGCAGTTCTTTTGCCAGGGGAGCGTTTGAAGTCTCATCAAGATTTCTGAATTCCACCGACTGCAGGACCAGCTTCTTGTTGGAGGCGAATTTCAGAACAGCAGGGTTGGGAGTGGTTTCCGCATATACAGTCACCGGGATCTTACGGTCTGAATCTTCTGAAGGTGTCACGACCACACCTCCGCTGTTGAGGTATTCTGAAAGCTGCTCCGCAACTTCATTCTGAACATCCTTCCAGTGAACAATGTTGTATTTTTCAATAGCAACGAAATTCTGGGCAATGAAGACCGTCTTGACAAACGGAAGGTGAAAAAGCTGCTGGGCCAAAGGCGATCTGCCGGCCTCTTCTATGTTGTGGAACTCGAAGCTTTCGTGCTTGGTAAGGAATTTATTGGCCTCGAATTTTACTATGGTTGGCCTGGTGGTGGGCTGGATATTTATAGTGTAATTGCTCATTTTGAAAATTTTAGCAAAAATACAAAATAGGGGGAGATGCCTATTGATTTTCAGGCGAAACTTTCAGCCTGAACGGGGAATCGATTCTCCATATTAGAGAAAGCTGCCTATTAGAAATCTAAGTGGCTCACCTCATAGGTTGCTCCTGAATTTCCGAGGAGGGACTTCAGGATCTCCGGATTGGCATTAGTAAAGAATTCGGGTGCCTTCAGAGGGGCCTCAGAGAGAAGATCCAGCTGCTCCAGGACATTCCTTGTCTGGTTCGCAACGGCAAGACCCGAATCAATGATTTTAACGCCTTCTGGGAGCATTTTTGTCAGAAGGGGTATGAGATATGGATAATGGCTGCAACCGAGCACCAGATAGTCTATATTGGCTTCCAGCATAGGAGAGAGGAGACGGCGGAGGAGCTGTTCCGTGGAATCGGATTCCAATTCCCCCCGTTCAATGGCTTTCACCAGCCCTGTACCCACCACTTCCACCACTTTGGCGTACTGGGAATAGAGGTCGGAGGTCTCGGCGAATAGTTCGCTGGAAAGGGTTCCTTTGGTGGCCAGGATACCTATTACCTTGGTCTGGGAGTTCAGGGCGGCCGGTTTGATCGCAGGCTCTATTCCTATAAATGGGACACTGAATTCGTTTCTGAGGTATTTAATGGCGTTGGTGGTAGCAGTATTACAGGCTACCACAATTATTTTGGAGCCCATTTCCAGAAGTTTCCTGGTGTTCTTGACACTCAGGTCGATGATCTCCTGTTTTAATTTTTCTCCGTAGGGAGCGTTGGCGCTGTCGGCCAGGTAGAGCGTATGTTCCATCGGGAGCAGCGTGTGGATCTCCCGCCAGATGGAGGTTCCGCCCACTCCTGAATCGAATATGCCTATCGGCTGCTGTTTTCCCATTCCCTAAAAATAAAAAAACTGCGCATCAATGATGCGCAGTTTGCAGCTTTTTATGTATATGCCGGAAATTAGATTCCCAAAGCTTTTTTCACGTCTGGCATAAGATCATACCCATCAGCCATCAGTACACCAGATCCTGTACTTGAATCAAGCACATAGTCAAATTTCTTGGCACGGGCTACATCCTGAATAGCTTTGTGAGCTTTTTCCATAACAGGCTTGATCAGCTCCACTCTCTTCTTTTCCAATTCCTGAACAGCATTGGCTCTGAAACCGTTGATGGATTGTTGAGTCTGTTGAAGTTCAGTCATTCTCTTTGCGTTCTCCTCATCAGTTTTGGTAGGGGCCTCGGCATCATATCTCTTCATGGTGTTCTGAGCTTCAGTTACCATATCCTTGATCTGGGTATCGTAAGTCTTCTCAAGTTTCTCAAGCTGAGTCATCGCAGATTTAAAGGCAGGCAACTGCTCGATAAGCTCCTGAGTTGCGATGTGAGCCACTTTAGATTGCGCATTGGCAAAAGAGGTTGCTCCTAAAGTTAAAGCTACAGCTATTAAAAGGGTCTTAAATTGTTTCATTTTTAAAGTATTAATTGTTGATTAAGGATTTAGGTATTCTTGTTATTATCTCATTTACTTCTCGTCTTCCTTGCGTTTTCTCGCTTCGGCTATAGAATCTTTCTTTCTCTGCCGCTCTTCCAGCACCTTGGTGCGTCGCTCTTCAAAAGCTTTCTGCCTGGCTGCCTTTATGGAATCGCGTTCCTTGTTTCGTTGTTCTATCAGGGCCTGCCGTTCCTGAACTCGCTGGTCCTTTGCAGTCTCCCGTTTATTTATCAGTGCCTCTTCTTCGGCCGTGCGTGCTTCCTCCTTCACTATCTCGTTGCGCTCGCTTCGGCTGTTGGCCTGTTCACGATTGGACGCCCTGGTGATGCTTCTCAGAACCTGGTCGCTCACGTCAAGGCTTTCTGAAGCGTATAGCATAACCACA
>CBFGYW010000354.1:0-2542 GCA_965653085.1 uncultured Salinimicrobium sp. | reverse complement strand
TCCTCGAATGTATTTCCTCCATTAACTTCCAGTGCCATTCTTACCTCAGCCTCCGAAAACGGAACCTGCATCTTTTTAGCCACTTTCAGAGATCTATGTCTGGCCAGTGGCGAAATTTCTATCTGTTTCGACTTCAGAAGGAAATTGTAAAACGAACGAAGGGAAGAAATCTTCCTGTTGATGCTGGAATTAGATATCCCCGAATCTACTAGTTCCACAATCCAGCTCCGCACCTGAGAATAATTTACCTGATTCAGTTCCTGCTGATCATATACCTTCTGAAGAAATATATGGAAAGAAGCAAGATCGTGCTTATAAGCGGCAATGGTATGGGGGGAATATTTCTTCTCAAGCTGAAGATATTCAAGAAAATGGATCAGGGGCATAACCTTATGTTGATATTCAAAGTTAGGAAACTTTATAAATACCGCCCCCGCTAACCATATAATTTTGAGAGGATACTGGAGAGCCTAAACAAAAAACTGCCGGTAAACCAAAGGTCTACCGGCAGTCAATCTTATATACCTAAGAAGTAGTACTACTCCCAGGTCTGGAAATTAAATCTCCTCCTGGTCTCTTAAGTGCTGAATGTATTCAGCTTTTTGGATTTGAGCCCTACGTTCTACGGACGGCTTTGTGAAATGTTGACGACTTCTTAGTTGACGCATCGTTCCCGTGCGATCAAATTTACGTTTAAAACGCTTCAGCGCTCTATCAATATTCTCTCCGTCTTTAACTGGTATAATTAACATAGTGTCACCTCCTTTCTTTAGAAATTATTTAAGGCTGCAAATATAGAAGTTTATTCCTTATCCACAACCCCTCTTTAAAATTATTTTGCGGCTGGCTTGTACTCTTTCTTGTCGATAACCATTTTCGCGATTACCTCCCTCAGAATTTCTGAAGTCCCGCCGCCAATAGGCCCAAGCCTGCTGTCTCTTAACATCCTGGCCAGTGGATAATCTTCCATATAGCCATAACCACCCATAAACTGAAGGCATTTGTAAATCACTTCGTCGGCGATCTTTGTGGAAAGCAATTTTGACATACTGGCCTCCTTCACCACATATTCCCCCTTATCCAGACGCTGGGTCACAGAATAGTTAAACTCCTTGCACATTTCAATTTCACTGGCCATGTTTGCGATCTCGTGCCTCAGGGCCTGGAAACTGTCGATGGTCTTCCCAAACGCGGTTCTTTCGGCCATATATTCCAGCACATACTCCAGAGCGTATTCGGCCCTGGCATGACCATTGATCCCCATAATAAGCCGCTCAAAGGCGAAATGCTGCATAATGTAAGGAAAACCTTTGCCTTCCTCTCCCATAAGGTGTGATGCAGGAATCTCCACATTGTCAAATGCGATCTCGCCCGTATCGGAAGCTCTCCACCCAAGCTTGTCCAGTTTGTTTGCTGAAATTCCCGGGGTATCTCTATCTACTATAAAGATGCTTATTCCTTTTCCATTAAGCGAAGTATCCGTCTTTGCAGCAACCACCAGATAATCTGAATAAACTCCATTGGTGATGAAGGTCTTGCTTCCATTAATAATATATGAATCTCCATTTTTCACCGCCGTTGTTCTCATCCCTGCAACATCCGATCCTGCGAAAGGCTCAGTTACACATAGGCAGCCTATTTTATCCCCGGCTATACTTGGAGCCAGATATTGTTGTTTGATTTCTTCACTGCCTTCTGTAGCGACGTGAGTCATTGCAAGATAGGCGTGTGCCCACATGGCAGCAGCGAATCCACCTGAGTTGACCCTTTGAAGCTCCTCCAGAAAGATAACAGTGTAGAATAGGTCCAGGTTAAGGCCACCATATTTTTCGGCATAATTCAACCCGAAATATCCCATTTCCCCAAACTTCCTCCAGATAAACCTGTCAATGGTCCCGCTCTTCTCCCATTTATCAATGTGAGGCACCACCTCCTTTTGAAGAAAATCCCGAAAACTTCTTCTAAACTCCTCGTGTTCCTCAGTAAAATACCTTTTATCCATAAAATTTTGTTCTTTCCGCTTTTTCTATTGCGAATCCGTTGCTTTCTTAATTTCCAAATATAGCTGAATTCCCGCTAATTTTTCCACCGGAAAGCCTTTAATCTTCCTCAGTTCCTCGAAACTTTCAATACGCTTTCTCTGCTCCCTATACTCAACGACGTCCCGGGCAAGTTCATAACTAAAACCTGGGATTTCTGAAAGAGCCAGAACCGAAATGCTGTTCAGGTCCTGCTTCTCCGAACTAGGTGCATTTAGAATTTTAAAACTCCTCAATATTTTTTCCACAACCTCGGGTGGAAGCCCATAGACCTCATTAAGCTGGATCCCGTCCCGGAAACCCCCAATGCTTTCTCGGTATTTCACTATCCGTTTTGAGAGTACTTCCCCCACCCCATTCACCTGCATAAGAGCTTCGGCTGTTGCTGCATTCAGGTCCTGTATAGGAAGAGCCGAATTTTTAGTCTTCCCTTCTGAATTTCCTTTACCCTGGCCTTCCTTCTGCGCTTCAAGGATATGGTCTATACCAAGAGAACTTCCGTA
>CBFGYW010000353.1:0-2543 GCA_965653085.1 uncultured Salinimicrobium sp. | reverse complement strand
CAGGGCCTTTATCTCCTCCAGCTTGTGCGGGTTGTGGGTGGCGAACACCAGTTCCGTGGTTTTGTTCTGGTTCATGATCGATAGTGTTAGTTTTAAAAAATTCTATTTGTGATGATAGGGTTCGTTCTTCAGAATGGTAAAAGCGCGATAAAGCTGCTCCACGAAGAACAGGCGCACCATCTGGTGGGAAAAAGTCATCTTCGACAGTGATAGCCTCCCCTGAGATCTTGCATAGACTTCCTCAGAAAATCCATAGGGCCCGCCCACTACGAAGATAAGTTGTTTCATGCCGCTGTTCAGGCGTTTCTGGATGTATTCTGAAAAGCCTTCAGAAGAATACTGCTTCCCGTTCTCGTCCAGCAGTACGAGGAAATCTGAGGCTCCCAGCTTTTCCAGGATCAGCTTGCCTTCCTTCTGTTTTTGCTGTTCGATACTCAGGCTTTTTGTGTTTTTCAGGTCGGGAAGAATCTCAACCTCAAATCTGTTATAGTGGTTCAGGCGCTTTATATAGTTGTCTATGAGGCCCTGAAGGCTGCCTTCGTCGGTTTTCCCTACCAGGAGCAATTTTATGTTCATTGTCTTAAATTAGCCTTTACTTCGTAACTTTATCAAAAATACGCACTACAATGATTTCAAAAGAACAATTTGAAAAGGAAATTGAATTAATTATTGATAATGCCATCAGGGAAGATGTAGGAGAAGGCGATCACAGCTCCCTTGCCTGTATCCCAGGAGAAGCCACCGGAAAGGCAAAACTTCTGGTGAAGGCGGAAGGGGTATTGGCAGGAGTGGAATTTGCCAAAAGGGTCTTTCAGAAGGTCGATCCATCCGTAGTGCTGGATATAAGGATACAGGACGGGGAAAGAATAAAGGCCGGAGACGTGGCTTTTTATGTGGAAGGGCACTCGCAGTCCATCCTGAAGTGCGAACGCCTTGTGCTCAATGCCATGCAGCGAATGAGTGCCATTGCGACCAAGACCAATGCCTTTGTTGAAAAACTGAAGGACACCAACACCAGAATATTGGACACCCGCAAGACTACTCCGGGAATCAGGGCGCTCGAGAAATGGGCCGTTAAGATTGGGGGTGGGGAGAACCATCGCTTTGCCTTATATGACATGATTATGCTTAAGGATAATCACATAGACTTTGCTGGCGGAGTAAAACAGGCTATCAGAAAAACACATCAGTACCTGAAAGAAAAAGGCCTGGACCTGAAGATTATTGTAGAGGCCCGCAGTTTTGAGGAGATCAGGGATATAATGGAAGTGGGGGGAGTGCACCGGGTACTCATCGACAATTTCAATTTTGAGGATACCAAAAGGGCGGTACAGCTGATCAATGGTAAATTCCAGACTGAATCAAGCGGGGGTATCACCCTGGAGACGGTAGGCAGGTATGCCGAAACGGGAGTAGACTTTATTTCCAGCGGCGCCCTGACGCATTCGGTTTACAATCTTGACCTGAGTCTAAAAGCTTACTAGCCTATGAGCGAGGAGCGGGCAGAGAAATTAAAAAAGAGGAACCGTTTTAATGACTGGTGGGTCAGGAAAACCAAGGCCACAGTCCTGCCTGGGCTGGAAGGGCTATCCCTCTATGAACTGCTGGTTCTTTTCTACGAGGGAATAGTGGAAGGGAAATTTTCTGCCAGGGCAAGCGCAATCTCCTTCAGCTTCTTTATGGCGGTATTCCCTTTTCTCCTGTTCATGCTGAACCTCATTCCGTTTATAAATTTCATCGATGACTTTCAGCTGGTCTTTCTCGCCTATATAGATTCCCTGCTGCCCGAGGTCACCAGGGCCTTTGTCGATGAGATTTTCTACGATATCGCTGCAAAGAAGCGGGGAGGCCTGCTGTCCTTTGTTTTTGTATTGTCGATCTTCCTGATGGCAAACGGGGTGAATGCGATCTTTACGGGCTTTGAATTCTCCTATCACACCAGCGTCAACCGTTCCATTATCAGGCAATATATGATCGCCCTGGCAATTTCGTTGATTTTGGCCTTTCTTTTGCTAACAACTATAGTAGTCACAATTTACCTGACGTATCTTATGCACGATCTGAAGGAAGTGGGAGTCCTGAAAAATGCTGTCTTATGGGCCAGCATTGGGCGATATCTGATCATCATAGTAATGATCTACCTCGCTGTGGCTACGCTTTATTATTCGGGCACCAGGGAGGGGAGGCTATCCAGTTTCTTTTCAGTAGGAGCCTTTCTTAGCACCTTCCTGATAGTCGTGACCACTTATCTTTTCGGGATCTATATAGAGAATTTTTCCAACTATAACGAGCTTTACGGGTCCATTGGAGCCCTGCTGATTTTAATGGTGTATATATGGATTAATTCTAATATATTGTTGCTCGGTTTTGAGCTTAATGCTTCATTGATAAAACTAAAAAAAATAGACCGCCCTAATAAAGAGGTGCCCAAACAATGATTAATACATTTTAAAAAACTACTTATGAAGAACCTGATGTTCCTTTTGTTTACCGTGTTTTTCGTCAGCCTTTCAACAGGCCAGACGAAGGTAGGAGATGCTACC
>CBFGYW010000352.1:0-2544 GCA_965653085.1 uncultured Salinimicrobium sp. | reverse complement strand
AACCAAGAATAGCCTTGGCAATAGAAAAATAGATCAGGATCCCGAAGATGTCGTTGCTGGTAGTGATAAATGGTCCCGTAGCCATTGCCGGGTCAATGTTCATCCTGTCCAGTATGATGGGTACAAAAGTTCCTATCAGGGAAGCGATGATGATAACGGATACGAGGGACACACCTACAGTCAATCCAAACCAGAAATCAATCCCAAGCAGCAGCACCCCTCCAATTATGAGCAGCAGTGCCAGCGCAAGCCCGTTGAACAGGCTCAGAAGGATTTCCTTAAAAAGTCGGTTCATAAGAGACCCGCGTAGGGACTTATTTGCAAGTCCTTGCAGCACGATAGCTGAAGATTGTACTCCCACATTCCCTGCCATCGCAGCGATAAGGGGCACGAAGAAAAACAGCGCCTGATGTTCTGCCAGGGCAGCATCAAAGGTTCCAAGAACAGAAACTGAGATCAATCCCCCCAGAAGGGCAAGCACCAGCCAGGGCAAACGGGCGCGGGTGAGGTGCCAGATGGAATCATCGGCCTCTACGTCTTCCGAAATACCTGCTGCCATCTGGTAATCCCTGTCGGCCTCGTCCCTAATAAAGTCCACCACGTCATCAATGGTGATGCGGCCTACCAGCCGCCCCATCTCATCGACCACCGGAATGGCTTCCAGATCGTATTTCTGCATGATCCGGGCTACCTCTTCCCCTTCGGTGTGGACATTCACGTAATCCACCTTCGGAATATAAACATCGCTGATGTTGGCTTTGCTGGGAGCTGTCAGAAGATCTTTCAGAGACAGTCGCCCCTTCAGCCTACCTTTATCGTCAACAACATAAATAGAATGCACCCGGGTCACATTTTCAGCCTGGGCCCTCATCTCACTCATACAGCCCGTCACGTTCCAGTTCTCGTTCACCTTCACCAGCTCCTTGGCCATCATCCCCCCTGCAGAATCCTCATCATAGCGCAGCAGCTCCACGATATGTTCGGCATGCTCCTCATCCTCCATCTGCTCGATGACCTCCTGCTTTCGCTCTTCAGAAAGTTCAGAAATGATATCGGCAGCATCATCGGTATCCATCTGCTGCAGCTCCTCGGCGATTTCCCGGGCAGAAAGGTTTTCCAGGATCTGTTCCCGCGTATCCTCCTCCAGCTCCATAAGAGCCTCAGAGGTCTTTTCGCTGTCGAGAAGCTTGAAGATATAGGTAGCCTCATCCTGCTCGAGTTCCCCAATGATTTCGGCGATATCGGCGTGATGGACCTCCTCCAGATACAGTCGCAGTTCCTCGTCCTTCCCCTCGTGGATAAGGCTTTGGATGTGTTCAATTAGCTCATCATTGATCTGAAACTGCATGCGGCTGTATTTTTAAGGTCAACTCAATAAACTGGGCGGTGCTTAATTGTTCGGGACGTTGGCCAAATATACCATCTTCTTTTAAATCCTCGGGAAGTTGGAATATTTTTAAGGAATTGCGCAGCGTTTTTCTTCTCTGCTGAAAAGAAGTCTTCACCACCCTGAAAAAAAGCTTCTCGTCACAGGGTAGCGAAAAGTCCTGCTTCCGGGCCAGTCTCAGCACCCCGGAATCCACCTTCGGGGGCGGATTAAATACGGAAGGGGGAACGGTGAAAAGGTATTCGGCATCATAAAATGCCTGCACCAGCACCGAAAGTATGCCGTAGGTCTTGCTGCCCTCCTTTTCACAGATGCGCTGCGCCACCTCCTTCTGAAACATCCCCGAAAATTCCGGAATATATTCCCTGAGTTCCAGCATCTTGAACACGATCTGACTCGAGATATTGTACGGAAAATTCCCGATGATGGCGAACTGCTCCGCCTGAAACACCGAAGAGATATCGTATTTCAGAAAATCCTGCTCGTGGATCTTCCCTTCCAGTCTGGGGTAGTGCTGATTGAGGTAGTCCACACTTTCTGTATCGATCTCCACCACGTGAATCTCGGCCTCCTTCTTCAGAAGGTATTTCGTAAGCACCCCCATCCCGGGGCCGATCTCAACAACATAGTTGTAACCTTTATAGGAAAGAGTCTCAGCGATCCTCTCAGCCACCTTTTCATCCTTCAGAAAGTGCTGACCCAGATGTTTCTTGGCCCTTACCAGGCCATCCTGATCCTCCTGCTGCTCCCGCGAAGGCTTTTTATTGTAGTTTTTTTTCATTCTCTGTTTTTGCTGTTGCTTACAGGACTTTACGATTCCTGTTGGCTTACTACCTCCATTTCGGTTCTGAAAGCAACGAATTTGCCCTCGAAAGGCTTGGTCCTGCTTCTCAGCCGCACCGCATCCTCTTCATAATACTGCCTGAGGGTTTCCATATCCCGGGTTGTGTACTGCACCGAATAAGTGATCCCGCCCATAGGCTCCTCCACCATTACCCGACTCATAAGGGCCCTGCTGAACTTCCCCGTTGAAAGCATTTCGGGAATGTGCTCCTGCTTCATCCACTTCAGCCACTCCTCGTGGACATCCTCCTGAATATTGATGGTGACGTTGTATATGTACATATTTTTAGTATTGAGTATTGAGTATTGAGTAT
>CBFGYW010000351.1:0-2544 GCA_965653085.1 uncultured Salinimicrobium sp. | reverse complement strand
TCTCGGCAAGACAGTTAAAGGAAGCAGACGTTATAACCCAGCAAAAGCAGGGTATTAGCTCTACCGAACTTATGGAACGGGCAGCGACGCTGGTCTTTCACGAGATCCACAGATCGCTGCAGGGGGCACGGACTCCGGTGAAGATTTTCGCGGGAATTGGAAATAACGGCGGTGACGGCCTGGTAATAGGCAGGCTGCTCCTGGAGGAGGGCTATGATGTGAGCATTTACATCGTAAATTACAGCGACAACCGTTCCCAGGATTTCCTTGTCAACTATGACAGGTATAAGAATTTCACTAAGAACTGGCCAGTGCTGTTATCTTCTGAAGAGGACTTTCCGGAAATAAAGCCTCAGGACCTGGTCATTGATGCTATTTTCGGGGTGGGGCTGAATCGGCCCCTGGTGGAGTGGACAGCCAATTTGATTAGGTTCATCAACAATTCGGGAGCCTTTGTCATTTCTGTGGATGTGCCTTCGGGAATGTTTGCTGATGAGCCTACTCGCGATACATCAAGTATTATTTGCGCCAATCATACCTACACCCTGCAGGCGCCCAAACTGGCTTTTTTCCTTCCCGAAACAGGAAGTTATACCGGAACCCTGCAGATCATCGAGATAGCCCTGGACCCTGAATTCTTATTCAAGGCTCCCGCTCTGGCACAGCTGATCGGAAAGGCTTCTGCGAGGAATTTGTATAAACAACGCAGTAAATTTTCGCATAAAGGGGATTTTGGCCACGCCCTTCTGGTGGGAGGCAGCTATGGAAAAATTGGCAGCATCTGCCTTTCGGCCACAGCCTGTATGCGTTCGGGAGCGGGATTGGCAACGGTTTTCGCACCTAAATGCGGGTATCACGTCATCCAGACGGCCCTACCGGAAGCCATGCTGATCACAGATAAGGCGGAGGAATATCTCAGCAGCATAGAGTTCGACCTGGAACCTACGGTAATCTGTTTCGGAGTTGGGGTCGGGCGGGAGGACAAGACTTCAGAGGCTTTTGAATCTTTACTAACAAGGACCACGGCCCCTATGGTGATCGATGCTGATGGCCTGAATTTACTGGCGAAGAAGAAAAAGCTGTTGAAGAAGGTTCCGAAGAATTCGGTGCTGACCCCGCATCCCAAAGAGCTGGAAAGACTTATCGGGCGCTGGGAACACGATTTCGAGAAACTGGAGAAGGCTCGAAAATTTGCAAAGCAGTATCAGCTGGTCCTGGTAATTAAGGGGGCCCACACGATAATAATTTCCGAAGAGGAGGTTTTTATCAACAATTCCGGAAATCCGGGGATGGCTACTGCGGGTAGTGGAGACGTGCTGGCGGGAGTGATCACCGGACTTATTTCTCAACAGTATTCCCCCGTAAATGCAGCTGTTTTTGGGGTATATTTGCACGGCAGAGCAGGGGATCTGGCAGCCAGGGATCTGGGCTTCGAGAGCCTGCTGGCGGGAGACATCACTGCCAGCCTGGGCGCGGCTTTTCTGGACCTGTTCCAGTCAAAGAACATAAAAGAGTAATACATTTGTAATGACCGACACATATTACATTTCATCCTCAATCATAGACCTGGAGGATATTCAGGACATCATCAGGAAAAACAGGAAACTGGCCTTAAGTGAAGAAGCCAGTGCCAACATTTCCAAGGCCAGGGCTTATCTGGATAACAAAATGAAGGTTAATGAGACTCCGATCTACGGAATCAATACCGGGTTTGGATCGCTTTGCAATGTCAAGATTCCTGCAGCCAATTTAACTCAGCTGCAGGAGAATCTGGTGATGTCTCACGCCTGCGGAACCGGCGAAAAGATCTCGAAACCCATAGTGAAGATCATGCTGTTCCTGAAGATCCAGTCCTTAAGCTACGGAAATTCCGGAGTGGCCCTGGATACTGTTAACCGATTGATCGACTTTTATAATAACGAAATTCTGCCTGTAATTTACTCACAGGGATCCCTGGGTGCTTCTGGAGATCTTGCCCCGCTGGCTCATCTGTCCCTTCCGTTGATAGGAAAGGGGGAAGTCTACTATAACGGGGAAGAGGTGGACGCAGGGAGGGTGCTCGAGGAATTTGGATGGCAGCCATTGAAGCTGCAATCCAAGGAAGGCCTGGCCCTGCTGAACGGAACCCAGTTCATGAGCGCACACGGGGTCTACGGGCTTTTAGAGGCCTATAAACTGTCTTATTGGGCAGATATGATAGGAGCGCTCTCGGCAGATGCTTTCGACTGCAGCATGTCCCCTTTCGATGAACTTGTGCATATGGTACGGCCGCACAGGGGGCAGGTGAAAACGGCTGAACGAATCCGCGGGTTCCTGGAAGGCAGCGAGATCTCAAAGCAGGAAAAAAAAAATGTGCAGGATCCTTATTCCTTCCGCTGTATCCCACAGGTGCACGGGGCGACAAAGGATACCCTGGCTTTTGTACATCAATGTATTAAGACGGAGATCAATTCGGTTACAGATAACCCGAACATTTTCGTTGATGCAGACAAGATCATTTCAGGGGGTAATTTCCACGGGCAGCCGCTGGCCCTGGCGATGGAC
>CBFGYW010000350.1:0-2559 GCA_965653085.1 uncultured Salinimicrobium sp. | reverse complement strand
CCCGTTTCCTTTGCAACCTGCGCCTGCCCTTCCAGAAAGGATAGCAACGCCTTTTTGCTAAGAAAGGTCCCGTCGATGATCTCTCCAGGATCAAGCTTCAGTTTTTCCTTCAGAAGAGTCGATTCCCCCGCAGCATTTACCAGCTCGATCTTTACTTCGGTAGCATCACCAATGGTAATTGACTTTTCGTTTGAATAGAAATCCCCCTGCTTCATGGTGGCTACGTGGGTCTTGGAATCAGAGCTCCACTCGCCCATGGAATGCGGGTTCTTTCTGGCGTAATTCTTAACGGCCTTAGGGGCACGCCTATCTGAGTTCCCCTCCCGAAGCACCGGATTCACCGCGCTTCCCTTGACCTTGTCATATTTGGCTTTTATTTCCTTTTCCTCCGCAGTCTTCGGCTCATCCGGATAAGCTGGCAGGTTGTATCCCTTTTTCTGAAGTTCAGTGATGGCCTCCTTCAACTGTGGCGTAGAGGCGCTGATATTAGGCAGCTTGATGATATTGGCTTCCGGTTGCTTTGCCAGTTCCCCCAGCTCGGCCAGGGCATCATCAGTCTTTTGATCCTCCGAAAGGAACTCCGGAAAAGTCGCCAGGATCCTTCCCGAAAGGGAAATATCTTTAGTTTCAACTTCTATATTGCAGGGTTTGGTGAAGGCCTGTACTATGGGCAGAAAGGAATACGTTGCCAGGGCAGGCGCTTCATCGGTTTTTGTATAGATTATCTTCGATTTCAGTGTCATTATTCAATAATTTTATTTGTTCGGAAAATACGCTGCAATTTACCATAATTCTAGCTTTTATCATAGGTGAGTGGGGGAGAATGCGGAAGGGAAAATAAAAAAGCCATTTCATTATATAGCAATAATGAAATGGCTTCTACTGAAATAACATATAGTCGCTGAACTTACGTTCATTAAATAAGATTTATATCTTATAGCAGATGTTATTTCAATTGGAATAACTGATAAAAAACCAAAGCCGGGAATTTAAAAGATATTCCACAACGTTTTTACCTCGGAAAACCATCAGTGCCTATGCACCATGTTGTTCAGAAAGATAAAAACTGATGTAAAGATTTACTTTACACTGACTTCTAAAAAGAGAACTCCTTGTGTCATTCTCTACCTTTAAAAGACTACCCTAAATATAAGAAGGTAAACACCTAAAAGCAAGCATTTTAGGAAAACTTTTGCATCACTTTATCGAATAAAAAAAGCCCCGGCGAAAAACCGGGGCTTTGCTGAAAATAATATCTTTCAGGATTATCTTCTTTTTTCCTGAATACGGGCTTTCTTACCTGTAAGTTCTCTAAAGTAGTAGATTCTTGCTCTACGCACTTTACCTCTCTTGTTCACCTCGATCTTCTGAAGTGCAGGCAGGTTCAATGGGAAAATACGCTCAACCCCAACAGTTCCGCTCATTTTACGGATAGTGAAGGTCTGTGAAATTCCTGTTCCTTTTACCTGAATAACAACTCCGCGGAAAAACTGGGTACGGGTCTTGGCACCCTCAGTAATTTCGTAGTAAACAGTGATGGTGTCTCCGGCAGCAAATTCTGGGAAATCCTTTCTGGTTACAAATTCGTCTTGTACAAACTTAATTAACGATTCCATATCTAATGGTTTAAAAATAAAGTCCAAAGCAACATTCACGGTTTTCGCCAGAGGTTGGTTCAGAAACGACTGCAAAATTATAAAATTAAATTAGATAAGGCTCCAATAAAATGGAATTTTATTTTCCTAATCCTCAAGCAGGTCCGGTCGCAGTTTCCTGGTGCGTTCATAAGCCTGTTCCTCCCGCCATTCCTCGATCTTTGCGAAATTTCCCGTGGTGAGGATCTCCGGGACTTTCCAGCCTTTGTACTCTGCAGGCCTGGTATAGATTGGGGGCGCCAGCAGATTGTCCTGGAAGGAATCGGTGAGGGCAGAGGTTTCATTGCCCAGCACCCCTGGCAGCAACCTTATCACAGCATCACAAAGCACCGCAGCCCCCAGCTCCCCGCCGGAAAGCACATAATCGCCCACCGAGATTTCCCGGGTGATGAAATGTTCCCGCACCCGCTGGTCCACTCCCTTGTAATGGCCGCAGAGGATGATGATGTTCTCCAGCAATGACAACTGGTTGGCAATCCCCTGCTTCAGGGTCTCTCCATCCGGAGTCATATATATGATCTCATCATAATCCCGCTGACTCTTCAAATGGGTCAGGCATTTATCAATAGGCTCGATCATCATGACCATACCAGCGCCGCCGCCAAACTGGTAATCGTCGATCTGCCTGTAATTGTCGGTGACATAATCCCGAAGATTGTGAAGATGGATCTCCACGTGCCCCTTATCAATGGCTCTTTTAAGGATTGAGGCCTCAAAAGGGCTTTTCAGAATGTCGGGAACAACGGTAATTATATCAATACGCATATCAAGGCTCTAATATCGGGCAGTTATAGGGAGGCAAAATTAGGCATCCTTGCCCATTTTCTGAAGGATAATCGGAAATTAAACCGCCTTTTGGGCGTGCCTGTTCCGCTCGTCCTGCAGCATCCTTCCCAGTTTCTGC
>CBFGYW010000349.1:0-2578 GCA_965653085.1 uncultured Salinimicrobium sp. | reverse complement strand
TGATTACGCCATTAGGACGGGAGCTCCGCTGGAGGTTGTAGAAAACCTTCAGGCAATTGAAGACGAGGGAGATTCCTATGATTCAATTGAGGAGATCTGGCCCGACTATCCTACTGATGAGGATTATCTCTGGAACGAGGACGAATATTAAAAAAGTGAAAATAGAAGGAAAAAGTCTCAAAAGTTGAGGCTTTTTTTTTGCGTACATTTAGAATAATTAAATAACAAAACCCATGAGTTTTTTAGATTCTGTATTAAAGGTTTTTGTTGGTGACAAATCCAAAAAAGACATCAAGGAGATCCAGCCTATCGTAGAAAGGATCAAGGCCCTTGAAAAGGAATTTGAGGCCCTCTCCCTGGACGAACTCCGCGGAAAGACCACCACCTTCAGAAATAAGATTAAAGAGGCCCTGAAGGAGGTGAATGAGAAGATGGCCAGCCTTAATGCCGAAGCCGACACCACCGAAGACATTACTCGAAAAGAAGACATTTACGCTGAAGTCGATGCCCTGAAGGACAAAGCCTACGAAATCTCGGAGGCAGTATTGAACGAAATCCTTCCCGAAGCCTTTGCCACTGTAAAGGAAACCGCAAAACGTTTTAAGGACAATGAGCAACTGAAAGTAACAGCTAATGCTTTCGACAGGGAGATTTCTGCTGAAAAGGAATATGTGAATCTGGAAGGCGACCACGCCATCTGGAACAATTCCTGGGATGCCGCCGGAAAACCCATCACCTGGGATATGGTGCACTACGACGTTCAGCTGATTGGCGGTATTGCCATGCATCAGGGGAAGATAGCAGAGATGCAGACCGGGGAAGGTAAAACCCTGGTGGCCACCCTGCCAATGTACCTCAACGCCCTTACCGGGAATGGAGTACACCTGGTAACCGTGAACGATTACCTGGCAAAAAGGGATAGCGCCTGGATGGCTCCCCTTTTCGAATTCCACGGACTGCGGGTGGACTGCATCGATTACCACAAACCCAATTCCGCTTCCCGAAGAAAAGCTTATAATGCTGACATCACCTACGGAACCAACAACGAGTTCGGTTTCGACTACCTGCGAGATAACATGTCGCACTCCCCCGATGACCTGGTACAACGTCCCCACAATTACGCAATCGTGGATGAGGTGGATTCGGTACTGGTGGATGACGCCCGTACTCCATTGATCATTTCAGGACCTATTCCGAAAGGAAATATCCACGAATTTGAACAGCTGAAACCAGCGATCTCCAACATAGTGGAGGTACAGCGCAAACTGCTTACCGGAACCCTTGCTGAGGCCAAACGTCTTATTGCTGCAGGTGACCTTAAAGAAGGAGGCCTTCAGTTATTGAGGGTTTATCGTGGACTTCCAAAAAACAAAGCCCTCATCAAGTTCCTTAGTGAAGAAGGGATGAAAGCCCTGCTTCAGAAGACTGAGAACTTCTATATGCAGGACAACAACCGCGAGATGCCTAAGGTGGATGCCGAACTGTATTTCGTAATAGAAGAGAAAAACAATCAGATTGATCTTACCGACAAAGGAATTGAATTCCTTTCAGGGCCTGATAATCCGGACTTCTTCGTAATGCCCGAGATTGGGATGGAAATTGCCAAGATCGAAAAACTTGGTTTGTCCAAGGAAGAGGAAGCAGAGAAGAAGGAAGAACTTTTCCGCGAATACAGCGTGAAGAGCGAACGTATCCACACGCTGCGTCAACTGCTGAAGGCTTATACCCTTTACGAAAAGGACCCCGAATATGTGGTGATGGACAACAAGGTGAAGATCGTGGACGAGCAGACAGGCCGTATCATGGAAGGCCGTCGTTACAGCGACGGACTGCACCAGGCCATCGAGGCAAAGGAAAACGTCAAGATCGAGGACGCTACCCAGACTTTTGCAACCGTTACCCTGCAGAACTACTTCAGGATGTACCGAAAACTCTCCGGGATGACCGGTACAGCAGTTACTGAAGCGGGTGAATTCTGGGAGATCTATAAGCTGGATGTGGTGGAAATTCCTACCAACCGGCCAATTGCCAGAAAAGACAAGGAAGACATGGTCTATAAGACCAAACGTGAGAAATATAATGCGGTGATAGAAGATGTTACGAAGCTTTCCAGGGAAGGCAGGCCGGTACTTATCGGTACTACCTCCGTAGAGATCTCGGAGCTTCTCAGCCGTATGTTGACCCTTCGCAAGGTTCCGCACAACGTTCTTAACGCTAAACTCCACAAGAAGGAGGCCGACATCGTTGCGGAAGCCGGGAAGAGCGGAATCGTTACCATTGCCACCAACATGGCTGGTAGGGGTACCGATATTAAGCTGAGCCCAGAGGTGAAAGCCGCAGGAGGTCTAGCCATCGTAGGTACCGAACGTCACGACTCCCGCCGGGTAGACCGCCAGCTGAGAGGTCGTAGTGGACGTCAGGGAGATCCGGGAAGCTCGCAGTTTTATGTTTCCCTTGAAGATAACCTGATGCGTTTATTCGGTTCAGAAAGGGTTGCTAAGATTATGGACCGTATGGGACTTAAAGAGGGTGAGGTTATCCAGCACTCTATGATGACCAAGTCTATTGAGCGTGCACA
>CBFGYW010000348.1:0-2578 GCA_965653085.1 uncultured Salinimicrobium sp. | reverse complement strand
CGTTAGCGATCACGTGGCTGATGTACCCTCTCCACATTCCGGTGAGTTCCCTGTAAAACCTGCTCATCGGTTTCTGCCCTGATCACCCCTTCGCAGTCAAAACCTGCGTCTTTACAATGTAGCGTTCTCATATCTTTTTATTTAAAGTTTACTTAACAAAGATACCTGTGGGGCTAGGTTGTTTTAAATTTAAATAATTTATCACATTTTACAAGGGTCTGGGTGTTAATTAATTAGAGTAGCCTGCTGAATAACTCCTCGGAAACCAGTGGCGGAATGAACAGGTACTATAAAACCAATGGTGGGTAGGACAGAAAAGGAAAAAATGCTTGTGGGAGACCTCTATGATCCCATGGACAGGGAACTGGTGGAGCTGAGGATAAGGGCGAGACTTCTTTTATACGAATTCAATTTTTCGCCTGAAGATATACCAGAGACCAGAGAGAAAATCCTACGGGAGTTAATACCCAAGGCAGGAGCCGGATTGTGGCTGCAGCCTCCGTTTTACTGTGATTATGGCATTAATATTATACTGGGGGACAAGGTATTCTTCAATTTCAACTGCGTAGTGCTGGATGTAATGCGGGTAGAAATAGGTAGTCGCAGCCTTTTTGGCCCCAATGTCCAGATCTATACAGCCATGCATCCAATGAACCATAAGGAGCGGGCATCGGGACTTGAATTTGCCAGGCCAGTAGTTATTGGGGAGGATGTCTGGACTGGGGGAAGTGTGGTGGTCTGTCCCGGAGTGAAGATCGGGGATAGGAGCATTATAGGAGCGGGCAGCGTGGTGGTAAAGGATATTCCGGCAGATGTTTTTGCAGCAGGAAATCCCTGTGAGGTGAAGCGAAGAATTGATAACTGGTAAAGCTTCCCTCAAATACACAGTGGAGGGAAGTAGCTAAGCCGCGGAGGTCAAGAAATTTAACTTTTTTTTAGGCCCTTTTTTCGGGTAAATGAAGTTTCTTACTTCCAAATGAAATTTCAGGAAAATTTTTAGTGGGTGGCTATAACGGCCGGACATTTTATGCGGTATGAGTAGAATTCCCGAAGAGGAAAATAGGTTTCAGGAAAATATCACTGAACTGGGGAGCGAGATATGCGCCCTGGCAGAGACTGTACGGGAGCCATTTCTGGTGCTTGATTCCAGTTTTGTTGTGCTTGCCGCCAATGAATCCTTTCTGAATTTATTTGAAATCAGTTGTGATATCACAGGTTTATCTGTCAAAGACCCGGCTGTAAATTTCCGCAGCCCCGATCTGGATTTTCTTCTGGAGGAGCTTCAGTTGGAAAGGAAGAACCTGAAAGACCGGTCTGTCAGCTTCAGAATCAAAGAAAACCTGGAGCTGGATTGTTTCGTGAATGCCAGCCTGGTTACAAAGGGAATGGCTTCAGAGCTTATTTATCTTTCCTTTAAAGAAAGCGATAAGATTTTCAATAATCCTCGTGCTGCCGGGAGCAACTTCAGAAATATTCTGGCACATGCTCCGGCTATGATCTGCGTATTAAAGGGTCCGAATCACATCTTTGAGGTTGCCAATGATCATTATCTTCAGTTGATAGATCGGGAAAACATTATCGGAAAAGCAGTTCGTGATGTAATACCGGAGGCAACAAACCAGGGTTTTCTGAAAATTCTGGATACGGTTTATTCCACTGGGGAACCCTTTATTGGTGCAGAGGTGGCGCTGGATATAAGAACCGGGGACGGACGGATGAAAAAGACTTATCTGGATTTTCTTTATCAACCTACGCGGGACAGCAAGGGAGAGATTGACGGAATTTTTGTTCACGCTGTAGATGTTTCAGAAAAGGTTGCGGCCCGACAGAAACTGGAGGAGAGCAAGGAGCGCCTGCGTATACTGGTGGAAACCATGCCTGCAATTGTCTGGATGAGCAATAAGGATGGTAAAACAGCCCATCTGAATAAAAACTGGTTCACGTATACCAGGCAGACCAAAAAAGAGGCTGCGGATTGGGGTTGGCTCAGCGCTGTAGATCCTGCACATCAGGAAATGCTTAAGGAGGTATGCGAAAACTCTCATAAGACATTTGAAGGCTTCAGCGTGAGTTTTCGACTCTTCAATGGGAGCGAATACAGGTGGGTCATTAACACCGGGGAACCCAAGTTTGATGCTGAGGGTAATTTTGAAGGAATGATAGGGACGATAATAGATACCCATGAAGAAAAGCTCAAGGAAGAACAGCTAAGGGAAAACGAGCATCGTATTAGATCAATAGTCGAGGAAGCCACCGTGGCTACTGCTGTTTACCTGGGAGAGGATTTTAAGATTGAACTGGCCAATGAGGCCATGATAGAACTTTGGGGTAAGGATGAGTCGGTTGTTGGAAAAAGTCTTTCAGAAGCCCTCCCTGAACTCCAGGGGCAGCCTTATATAGACCTTCTGAGGGAGGTATACTCTACCGGTAAGACTTACTGGGGTAAGGAAGACAAGGTAGACCTGCTAATCGGGGGAAAGCTTCAGAGCGGTTACTTCAACTTTACTTATAAGCCTCTGCGGAACGAGAAGGGAGAGATCTACGGAATCCTGAATATGGCGCTGGATGTTTCGGAGAT
>CBFGYW010000347.1:0-2582 GCA_965653085.1 uncultured Salinimicrobium sp. | reverse complement strand
TTTCACCCTTATTCCCGTATTCATCAAATTCAGAACTCATGTTGTTCTCTTCATTGTATTCATTGATCTCGTCCAGCTTCCCCTGATATTTGTTGATCTGGGCGTTGACCATTTCAAGACAGTTGAGATATAATTGTTCTTTGTTGATACTCATGATAATAGGATTTCCTATAAAATTAGAGAACCCCTTTTCGAAAAAAGAATAATTAGGAAAAATTTAATTTTTGAGATCCAGGTACTGAATCTCGAGGATATTTTCTCAATACTGGTTTTGCCTTCTGGAGCTGCAACTTTACACCGCCAGGTCAAGGAGCTGGATATTCTCAAGAAGATTTTCCCTTACCAGATTCATCATACGCTTGTTAAGGGAGGAGGAATTTTCGATGTAGACTGTATATTCATCAATCGTAAAAAGCCCTATAACCATTCCCTTGAGGCTGTTCCTGAATTTTACATCCTTCTGAAGGGCATTATTGATATAATCCATCCTTTTAGCCAGGCTGTAACTGTAGTATACGTTCTTATGCTTTTCGATATAGTTCCGGAAAGCAAGTACGAAAAGATCGCGCTGAAACTCGATGATGGGCCTGAGGGTTTTGTTCTGGAACAATTCCTCGCTGCTCATTACCGAGGAAATTCTTGCAGTTGGAAATTTAGGTCTCATTTCTGAAAGGTGGGGGTCTCTGTGGTTCATGATGGAGGAGTTTTTACTAAAGATAAAATATCTTCAGCTCGAATTCCGGCTCCCTGGGGTTATTTTTCAACTGGTTATAAACATTGGCAGCTTAATTTTTTAAACTGGGAGCTTCTGGTTATCTTTAAGAAAAGAAATCCCGATGCTACGATCCGTTAATCCCTACACAGGCCAGGAATTCCATCGATTTGAGGAATTGTCTGAAAATGAAATTGAACTGGCCCTTGAAAAGGCAAAATCAACATTCAACCACTGGAGAAAAACAAGTTTTGAAGAGAGGGCAGAGTTAATGAGAAAAGCCGCAGCTGTCATTCGGAAACGGAAACAGGAGTTCGGGGAGGTGATGACAAAGGAAATGGGGAAACCCATAACCCAGTCTCTTGCTGAGCTCGAGAAGTGCGCCTGGGTGTGTGAATACTATGCTGATAATGCAGCCCGACATCTGGCTTCTGAGGTGGTCGATACTGATGCAGACAGCAGTTATATCAGTTACGAACCCTTGGGCCCAGTGCTTGCGGTCATGCCCTGGAATTATCCCTTCTGGCAGGTATTCAGGTTTGCTGCTCCTGCGCTGATGGCAGGAAATGTGGGACTTCTGAAGCACGCGAGTAATGTGATGCTGACGGGACAGAACATTGAAATGGTGTTTGAAGAAGCAGGCTTTCCCGAAGGCTGTTTCAGGAACCTCACCATTGGCAGCAAGGCTGTAGACAAGATCATCCGGAATGAAAGGATCAAAGCAGTGACCCTTACGGGAAGCACAGCTGCCGGTAGTGCAGTTGCCTCGACTGCCGGAGAGGTGATAAAAAAGTCAGTCCTGGAGCTTGGGGGCAGCAATGCTCTTGTCATTTTTAAGGATGCCAATCTGGAGGCTGCTGCTGAGGTGTGTGTACAGGCAAGATATCAGAATACTGGACAATCCTGTATTGCGGGCAAGCGCCTTTTGGTCCAGGAGGAGGTTTACGATGAATTCCTTTCTCTTTTCAAAGAAAAGGTCGCTGAGCTGAAGACCGGTGATCCCATGGATGAGGACACCTATATTGGGGTGCAGGCAAGGGAAGATCTCGCTAAAGACCTCGAGGAGCAGGTGAATAGATCAGTGGAAATGGGAGCAAAGGTCCTTTTAGGAGGTAACAGGAAAAAAGCCTATTACGAACCGACCATACTAACAGGGGTCACCAGGGAAATGCCCGTCTTTACCGAGGAAACCTTTGGGCCAGCCATTGGTATTACCACTTTTGCTGATGAAGAAGAAGCTGTGGACCTTGCTAACGCCTCTAAATTCGGACTTGGAATTTCAATCTTTACCCAGGATATGGAAAGGGCTAAAAGGCTGATACCTCTAATTGAGGATGGAGCTGTTTTTGTCAACGAACTGGTGAAAAGTGATCCACGACTTCCTTTCGGAGGCACCAAGGATTCTGGATTTGGAAGGGAACTTTCTTTCCACGGAATAAGGGAATTCGTGAACATAAAGACTGTATTTATAAAATCAACATAAGTCAGGTGCTAAAGGCTATCAGTAAAAACTATTGTTTGTTCCGCACGGTTTGTTAAATCCTTCTAACTTTGAAGAAAAATCAGGTAAATGAGATTTCACACAAGAAAATGGATAAAACCCCAGGATCTTAATCCTAATGGCACTTTATTCGGAGGGAGACTATTGGAATGGATTGATGAAGAAGCCGCCTTATACGCCATTATTCAGCTCGAGAACCCTAAGACTGTCACCAAGTTCATGAGTGAGATCGATTTCAGGAGCTCTGCCAAGGAGGGAGATATTATTGAAATCGGTATTGATGTGGTAAAATTTGGAACTGCCTCTCTTACATTGAGATGCGAAGTGCGGAACATTATGACCCGGGAGATCATCATCAGCATAGCCTCG
>CBFGYW010000346.1:0-2589 GCA_965653085.1 uncultured Salinimicrobium sp. | reverse complement strand
GCCAATATGGGTGTCGGTTACAAATGCGAATTTGAACTCCTGGGCAGTCAGGCTCTGGGTTAGGGACAGACTGAGCAGCAGCAGTAGGGAATTAAGGAATTTCATGTAGGGGTTTTTGTGGTTAAAATTTATGTAGGGTCATTTAGTACAACAGATAATTCTTCCTTTTGGCCTTAAATTCGGCGATATCCTTCTCCCATTTCTCCACGATGGCATCGGGAGGAATTCCGGCCTGCAGCTGTTCCCTTACGGCAGAAGTTCCCAGAAGGCCGTCAATCCTGCCTTCCCGCCATTCAAAGTTCTCAGGATACAGGGTCAGCAGGGCGTGTAGAATGTAGACCCCTGCCCTGGCAGATTTAAATTTAGTTCTATCGGTGACCTGCATTTCCACTCCGGGTACCTGTTCGCCGAGGAACTTCGGAGGGTAGATTTTGATTCCGTCAACTATGCTGTCGGGACTGAAGGTTTTGGGTTTGAAGTTTACACCCTCTAATTTGTAGCTGTTGAGCTGCTGCGATAATTCTTCGGAATTGACCCAGGGTGCCCCAAAGTGTTCAAAAGGAAACATGGTTCCTCTGGCTTCAGAGATATTGGTGCCTTCCAGCAGACAGGTGGCGGGATATACGGTTGCTGTCTCCAGCGTAAGCATATTAGGCGAAGGCTTGATCCACGGAAGCCCTGATTCGTCATACCACTGGGTCCTTGAGTAGTTCTGCATAGGGATTACTGTCAGTGGTGCTTCCGGCAGCCCTCTGGCTTTCCTTTCCCTATTGTACATCAGGGCCAGTTCGCCCACAGTCATTCCGTGGGTGATGGGGATGTTGCCTATTCCGGTTACAGGTTCAAGGGCTTTTCCGATGGGTCCAACGACATATTCTGCGGTAATGGGATTGGGACGGTCCAGCACGATGAAGGGAATCCCCTGCTCGGCTGCTGCCTCCTGCACGCGGAGCATCGTTTTGATATAGGTGTAGAATCTGGCGCCGATGTCCTGGATATCGAAGATCAGCACATCCACCTGCTCCAGCATTTCCGGAGTGGGCTTTCTCAGTTTCCCGTAAAGCGAAATAATGCGGACTCCCGATTGAGGATCCACCCCATCAGCCACGTGGGCATCTTTTTCGCCCCTCAGGCCGTGTTCGGGGCCGAAGAGGAGGCTTAGCTCCACTTCAGGATTATCGTGCAGCAGATCGATTATATGAAGGCCATCGGGCAGGACTCCGGTGTGGTTGGTCACCAGGCCTATCCGTTTTCCCTTCACCAGGGGCAGGTATTCTTCTGAAAGCAGTTGCTCTGCTCCAATTATTACCCGGGAAGCTTCCCCCTCCTTCGTCTGGGCGGTACCCGAAAATACGGTCATCAGGAGCAGAAGGAAAAGGAGGGAGGAGTGCCGCATGGGTTTTAATTACATGTATTTCTGTGCCAGGTGGTACAGGATCAGAAGGTCTTTTTCCGAAAGTTCAGGACTCACATCATCCTGAATGAAATGGAGCTTGAAAGCTTTGATGGCAGATTCAAGATCTGAAGTATCGTAGCCGATTACCCTAAGGGCTAATTCAGGGTTTATGCTAAGGGCCAGGGTATCTCGGGAGGCCTCATTTACGTAGACGATCTGTTCCGCATCCTTAAGCGTCCAGTTCTCTGAATTTGCGTTGTCCACAGTAATTATGCTGTCATTCTCAATTACCGGTTCCATCTCCAGGTCCTCATACCAGTAGCCGAAACCTTCTTCCGCCAGCCGTTCCCAGGGGAAGTTCTTGTTGGGATCCACCTTTCTGGAAGGTGCAATATCCGAATGCCCAATGAAGTTGGCAGTGGGAATCTTGTGTCTTTCCTTCAGGACTTTCAGCAGCTCTATCAGGCTGCTGATCTGAGCTTCAGAAAAAGGCTCAAATCCATTATTGTCGAGCTCTATTCCTATGGAAGAGGAGTTGAGGTCGGTGTCGTTGCCCCATTTCCCTGCGCCAGCGTGCCAGCCGCGATAGTAGTCATTCAGCATCTGGTAGATCTCGCCGTCGTCTGAAATTACGTAGTGGGAGCTTACAGAAGTCCTGGGAAGAGTAAAAGTCTTCAGCGTATGTTCCACCGAATCCTGCGCTGTATGGTGAATGATGACGTAGTTGGGTTTGCGCAGGCCGAAGTTGGTGGTGCCTACCCAGTCTTCGCCGTAGTTGAGGGTCAAGGCCTCCCCTCCGTTTTCCGGAGGGAAGGTCTTTAACTCCCTGGTGAGCTGCCTTGCCTTCTGCTTGTGCATCCTATTGGTCTTGGAGTAGGGGTTGGACCCGCAGGACGTGACCACAAGCAGGGACAGGGCGCCTATTATTATTGAAACTGTTCTCATCTATATGCTTGTATCAAATTTCCATCGTACGAAAGCCTCCATGGCCTCGTAATTGGCAAGGTCCAGCCGGTCGTAGTTAAGGGCGGTTTCCCGGTTTCGCTCCTGCGCCCTTACCCAGAATTCCCTTTCGTCATCTCCCGGGAAAACAGGACGGTCCTTCTGCGACTGGTGCTGGAAGATAGCGTTTTTCTTGCGTTCCACCTCCTGTGGCGACAGTGGCACCGCCATCTCGATCTCGTGGGTCTCGA
>CBFGYW010000345.1:0-2595 GCA_965653085.1 uncultured Salinimicrobium sp. | reverse complement strand
GTACCCATTCCGTCTCCTCCAAGATAGAATCGCTCGAAGGGAGGTACTCCCCGGTCATTGTTATAGGCACCCAGGAACCCGAATTCAGCGTGCGTCTGCAACACCAGGTCCTGTTGTGGTCCGAAATTGTACAGAGTGGTATACCAGTCTCCGTTGAACTTTACCTTATAGAATTCAAGCCATTTGTATTTTTCCTGATCGACCTTCGACTGATCTACAATAGGAGTTTCTCCAGGGCCTAATGGACGGCCCAGTTCATTGACCAGTACTCCCTCCTCGTTCTGTCTCTGGAACTCCTTCTGATCGCCCAGATTAGCATAATCCACGTTGTTGAACAGGGAATATGGAGGGGTAAGCTTGGCTGTAATGTCAAACTTGGATCCCCCGGTTGGAAAGATAGGGTTGATTCTGGTATCGTCTCGGGTAAGCCCGATGGTGTAGGAGATATTGTTGGAATATCCGTCACCGAAGGTAAACAGCCCGGTGTTGTAGTTGTTCAGGTTGTAATGCTGGAAGCTGATGGCCTGCGACAGGATGAAAAAGTCATCAGGCACGGTTAGACGTTTTGCTAGCCCTAAAGTGATTCCGGAAATAGAGAATTTCCTGCTCTTATCTGCTTCTCTCCGCTGCCAGTTGTAGAAATACTGCTCAGTATGGCTTAAGGAAGTGGTAAGCCTCACCGGCTTTTTACCTCCCCACCAGGGCTCAGAGAACGAAAGGCTGTAGGTCTGGTAATAGGTACTGGCCTGGGCTCGCAGGGAAAGCGTCTGCCCGTCTCCCATAGGAAGAGGTTTGTAGGCTTCTTTGTCGAAAAGACCTGCCAGGGAGAAGTTGTTGAAGGACAATCCCAGGGTTCCCACGAAACCACCGCCGCCGTAACCTCCCTGAAGTTCTATCTGGCTGGCACCACTTTCAACCACCGGCCATTCCAGGTCCAGGGTTCCTTCATTCTGGTCTACGTCCTTGAATTCCGGCTGCAGGTTCTCCGGATCGAAGAATCCCAGCTGCCCAAGTTCCCTCATGGTACGCATAATATCTGCCTTGCTGTATCTGTTGCCCGGCTTGGTTCTCATTTCTCGGTAGATCACGTGGTCCTTGGTCTTGTCGTTCCCCGTAACGGTGATCTTGTCGAAATAGGCAACCTTGCCTTCGTGGATCCTGATCTCAAAGTCGATGGTGTCGTTATATACACGAACCTCCACCGGGTTGATGTTCGAGAACAGATATCCGTTGTTCTGGTATAGGTTGGTAAGGTCTTCAGCATCGGGTTTGGTATTGTTGGCGATCTGCTCTTCCAGAAGAACTCCGTTGTAGACTTCCCCCTTGCTGATTCCGAGGATCCTTTTCAGGACCTCGTCACTGTATACACTGTTTCCGATGAATTCAATGTTTCCGAAGTAATAACGGTCTCCTTCCTCGATCTGAAGCTTCAGGGCCACATCGTCCTGACTCCTCATTATCAGGGTGTCAGAGATTATCCTGGCATCCCGGAAACCTTTCTCCTTGTATTTGGCGATGATCTTTTCCTTGTCTTCCTCGTACTTCTCTTCGATGAATTTCGAGCGTTTCCAGAAGCGGAAGAAGTTCTTCTCCTTGGTGGCTTTCATCGTTCTTCGAAGCTTGGCATCTGAAAGCTGTTCATTGCCTTCAAAGATGATCTCATCCACCTTCACCTTTTCTCCCTTGTCGATGTTGACCACCATATTCACCTGATTGGTGTTTACGGTGTCCTGCACCGGAATGGTATTCACGACCACCTTGGCATTGAGGAAGCCTTCTTCCTTGTATTTGTTGGCAATATAGTTGCGGGTAGTGGTAATGAGGTTCTCGGTGACCTTGGCTCCCGGATTCAGTTCATTTTCCTTGATAAGCTCTTCCCGTTCCTTCTTCTTTACCCCCTGAATCCTTACTTCAGCCAGCTGAGGTACCTCGATGATCTCCATTTCCAGTACTGCAGAATCACCCTCGATATCTGAAAGGTAGATGTTGATGTCGCTGAAGATCCCCGTGTCCCAAAGTTTATTCAGGGCCTTGCTGATCTTTTCTCCCGGGATGAAGAGTTTCTCCCCAACCTTCAGGCCTGCATACGCAATGACCGTCTGTTCGTTGAAGGTAACTGTTCCTGTAACCTTGATGTCGCGAATAGTGTATTGTTTACTGTCGGTATAAGGCAAATCCTGGGCCTGGGCACTGAAACTGTAAAAAAGGCAGAATGCCAGGAGTGCCAGGATCTTATTTCCTGTAAAGGCGTTAACTAAGTTGCTCACTTGTTTTTCCAAATCGTCGTTCTCTGTTTTGATAATTGTAGATGGCCTCATAAAGGTTTTCCTTCCTGTAATCGGGCCATAGTATTTCTGAAAAATATAACTCGGCATAAGCGATCTGCCACAGGAGGAAGTTGCTTATGCGTTGTTCCCCGCTGGTCCTGATCACCAGGTCCACATCGGGTAAATTTTGCGTGTAAAGATGCTCATTAATAACCGATTCATCAATTTCTTTTACTGAAATCTCCTCGTTTTTTATCTTTTCCCCAATCTGTTTTACAGCCTGAACAAGTTCCTCCCTGGAGCCGTAACTCAGGGCCAGGGTAAGGGT
>CBFGYW010000344.1:0-2600 GCA_965653085.1 uncultured Salinimicrobium sp. | reverse complement strand
GACAGCTGGTAAAAATAAGAGCCGCCGAACATAAAATAGCTAAACTTACTTGTTTCATAATACTATAAGTTAATGATTAATTAGTGCTGCTAAATTATGGGGAATTAACGGTTTTGCCAAAATTTTAAGGTCGACTTAACAAGGAAAGCTTTTATTCTTTCTGAATTCTCTATGTTTTCTAGAGTACCTGGTCTGAAGGAAAGCTGGTGAGGATCTTAATTTCCGACTCCAGGGTCCTGTGTACGGGGCATTTATCTGCGATCTGAAGAAGTTTCTCCCGCTGTTGCGTATCCAGATTGCCTTTGAGTACAATTTCGCGTTTAAAGACCTCTATTTTTGCTTTTTCATCCTCGCAATTCTGGCAATCCTCGCCGTGTTCCCTGGAATGGCTCACGTGCGTCTCCACGTTCTCCAGCTCCCATTTTTTCCTTTTTGCATACATCTGCAGCGTCATGGAAGTACAGGCCGCCAGGCCCGATGCCAGGAATTCATAGGGATCAGGCCCCAGGTCCTTTCCGCCCAGCTCTACAGGCTCGTCGGCGAGAAAGAAATGATTCCCGGCCTTCATCTGGGTGGTGAAGCCTTCATTCTCCAGATTCGCCACTACCTGATGTTCAGAATTGAGCTGTTTCACTACCGGAACCTCCACATACCTGAGGGCCCAGGCAGAGATCACATTCCCCGCATATTGTGAATCCTCCTTCCGGGACAGGAGATGATCTGCCCCATCGAGAGATATAAAACTCTTGGGATGCATGGCAGCATCGTAAATTTCTTCAGCATTTTTAATTTCCACCGTCATATCCTGGGGCGAGTGCAGCACCAGAAGGGCCTTCTTGAACTCGTGAACAACCGATTTCAGGTGGCGGGTGTCAAGATCCTTCAGAAACTGCTCCTTGATGGTAAAATCCCTTCCACCCAGGTTTACCTGCGCCAGGCCATTTTCCCTGATCTCATCTATTTCAGATTTCAGAAGATGCGTCACGTGCCTTGGCGAAGAGGGCGCCGCAACGGTGGCCACAGCCTTGACAGAAGGAAGCTGCTGGGCCGCAAAGATGACCGCCGCGCCGCCGAGGGAATGGCCAATGATCAAAGCTGGAGCCTTGTGTTCCTTTTTCAGGAAATCTGCCGCCGCCAAAAGATCTTCCACATTGCCCGAAAAATTGGTGTCGGCGAATTCTCCCTCGCTTTCTCCGAGTCCGGTAAAGTCAAAGCGCAGGACCCCGAACCCATTGTTGGCCAAGGTGCGGGAGATATTGCGGGCGGCGAAGAAATTCTTGTTGCAGGTAAAACAATGGGCGAAGAGCACGTAATTATGTGGCTCCTGATCTATGGGTAGTTCCAGGTGCCCCGCCAGCTGGTGGCCCTGTTCATTCTGGAATTCAACCTTGACGTATTTCATGCCTCGATATTTTTATTTATTTAAGGTAGGTAAAAAGGCTTTGGCACGCAAATCTGAAATTGTGAAGAATGGATTCAAATAAAAGTTGCGGATAGCATCTGGCCACCTTTACCATACCATCTCCCTATATAACAGGCAGATCACGGCTTGTTCACGGCTTGCTCACAGCTTCAGGAAGGGGTGAGGTGGCTGTATAGGGGCTGTTTAGAGGCTGTTTAGTGGCTGTTATATATGGAGGTGGTAGGGCGGGGACAGGAGGAAATTTCAATAAACAGCACAAGGTGGACACATCATGACTTGTTTGCAGGTTCGGCCTCTCTGGGGGCCGGGCATAAACATAAACCTGATTTCTACAAATGTTGAACTCCCCTGCAGTCTGGTTAGGGTAAAATAGGATGCCTAATAGTGGCTCTTGCCAATCTGAAGATTAGCACCCCGCCAACAGCGTATAGAGTATTTCCCCTGGGTGTGATTCACTCCGATAGGAATCACCCTTACTTAGTAGGGCTAATTTCAGATCAGTCCACTCGGGAGGAGTGAAACCTTTGTAGAAAATAGTCCACCTATAGCTTTCACCTCCGGAGGAGGTGCACCATGGTCAGATTTCCATAGCGGCTTTTGCCAATCTTAAGGTTGAACCTGAAAAATGTTCTTGAAATCTTTCGGGGGAAGATCCCGTCCAGCAGGTACATGATGGTTTTCAGAATAAAAAAAGCCGCCGGATCCTATCCAGCGGCTTTTGATATGAACCAGTTCCTGATTATTCCAGTTCCCTGATCTTGATATTTCTATACCACACCTTGTCGCCGTGGTCCTGCAGGGCGATGTGGCCGGTATGGTGCTTTCCAAACTCGGGCCAGTCCTTGAACTTCGAATTCGCTACCAGTTTATCCCATTCCTCACCGTGAAGCGGGAATTCGCCGATCTTGGTTCCATTCATGGTCACGCTTCCGAGGTTTTCCTCGTGGTTGATGCGGATCACGGTCTCATTCCATTCTCCTGCGGGTTTGGTCACATCTTCTGAAGGCTCTACCATATCATACAGGGCACCTGCCTGACGGATTGGCCCGTTCTTGGCATCGGGGTGATTCTGGTTGTCCAGCACCTGGATCTCAGGCCCGGTAAGGTAGGGCTCCCCAAGGCTGTCGCCTTCGATCACGCCCCACATGATCCCGCAGAATTCCCGACCATCCTCGAT
>CBFGYW010000343.1:0-2606 GCA_965653085.1 uncultured Salinimicrobium sp. | reverse complement strand
GATGAAGGCAAGGATGCCATTTAGATAAATCCGGGACCACCTGTTTCACCTGGAATAAAATTCACGGGAACGGAGGCTGGGGCGTTGAATCGGGAATTCTGAATTTGTTTATATTTGGTGAAAATGTACTTCCATGCGAAAGCTTTTTTACCTGCTGGTAATTCTCATAAGTTCAAATCTAGAGGCTCAACAGCCACAGAAGTTAAATGCTGCCGAAATCTATAAGGACCTCGAGAAGCTCAACTTCCTGGGATCAGTTCTTTACATTGCAGCACATCCCGACGATGAAAACACCCGCCTTATATCCTACCTCAGTAACCAGGCGCACGCCCGCACCGCTTATCTTTCCATTACCCGGGGAGATGGAGGACAAAATCTTATAGGTCCCGAATTAGGACCCCTGCTGGGAATCATTCGCACCCAGGAACTTCTTGCAGCACGGAACATAGATGGAGGGCATCAGTTCTTCACCAGGGCCAATGACTTCGGATATTCCAAACATCCCGATGAAACCCTGGAGCTCTGGGAAAAGGAGGAAGTCCTTTCAGATGTGGTCTATACCATCCGGAAGTTCAGGCCAGACATAATCATCAATCGTTTTGACCACACCACCCCCGGCGAAACCCACGGGCATCATACCACCTCTGCCATTCTAAGTGTGGAGGCTTTTGATCTTGCAGGTAAAAAAACAGCCTTTCCGCAGCAGCTCGACCCGCTGGAAACCTGGCAGCCCAAAAAGCTGTTTCAGAATACCTCTCCCTGGTTCTATGAGAGTCAGCAGGCTTTCGATAAGGAGAAAGGCCAGTTTCTGGAGCTGAAAACAGGGCCTTATTTCCCCTTACTCGGATTATCGAATTCCGAGATCGCTTCCCTGAGCCGGTCGCAACACCAGTCCCAGGGCTTCGGAAGTACCGGAACCCGGGGCGAGGAGGAGGATTATTTAAAACTTCTCAAAGGGGAGCATCCTGCCAAAGCAACAGAACTCTTTGCAGGAATTAATACTACCTGGAGCAGATTACCGGGAGGTGAGAAGATTGGAAAGATCCTCAACAAGGTTCAGGAGGAATTCAGTTTTCGCAATCCTTCAGCCAGTTTACCCGGTCTGCTGGAGGCCTATAAGCTGATCCAAAAACTGGAGAATGAGCATTGGAAGAAAATAAAAACTGAAGAAATAAAGGACATTATCGCAGCCTGTGCGGGCCTATATCTGGAAGCCGTGGCAGGACAACCAACTGCCACCAGAGGGGAAGAAATTAAAATTGGCCTTGAAGCGATCAACAGAAGCGATATCCAGATGGAACTGGTAAAGGTGGAGTTCTCACCTTCAGGAACAGCCATTGTTCCCCAGACCCAGCTTGCGGACAACGCAGGCTGGAATTCAGCAGCCAGCCATAAAATCCCTCAGGATGCCGCCTACTCTGCTCCTTACTGGCTGAAGAATCCCGGAAGTATTGGAATGTACTCCGTAGAAAATCCAGATCTCATAGGGCTTCCAGAAACTCCGAGGACTTTCAAAGCTATTTTTTTCCTGAATATCAATGGCACCCCCATTACTTTTGAAAAACCGATAGTTTTTAAAAAAAATGATCCCGTTCTGGGAGAAGTTTACCAGCCTTTTGAGATCATTCCCCTGGCTTCAGTAGGGATCGAAGAGGAGGTGATAATTTTCAACACTGCCGATACCAAAAGAATTCCTGTCACCGTAAAGGCTTCAAGGGATAGCATTAGCGGCGCGCTCAGGCTTCAGGCACCTGCGAACTGGACCATTACTCCACAAAGCCACAATTTCAAGCTTCAGCAGAAGGGGGAAGAAAGGACCTACTATTTTGAGGTGACGCCTCCGATGGAGCAAAATGAAGCTCATTTAAACCCTGTAGCTGAGATAGCTGGAGAAGAGTTCTCGAAGGAGATCGTAACCATCGACTATAGCCATATCCCGCTGCAGACGGTCCTCCTGCCTTCAGCCACCAAGGTCGTGAAGCTGGATATCCAGAAGAAAGGGGAGCTTATTGGTTACATTCAGGGCGCGGGAGATGCCGTTCCTCAAAGTCTGGAGCAGATAGGTTACAGGGTCGTTAACCTTAATCCTGAAACCATTTCCGAAGCTAATCTCGAAAAATTTGATGCCGTCGTAGTTGGAATCCGTGCCTATAATACAGTAGATGTGCTAAGCCTGAAACAAAATGAGCTGCTGGAGTACGTAAAAAATGGCGGAAACCTCATTGTCCAGTACAACACCAGCCAAAGATTTCAGCTGCCCAATCTGGCTCCCTATCCGCTATCCCTCGGGCGCGGAAGGGTAACTGATGAAAATGCCCCGGTGACCTTCCTGGCAAGGGAACACGAAGTCCTGAATTCCCCGAACAAGATCACCGAAAAGGATTTCCAGGGTTGGGTGCAGGAGCGCGGACTTTATTTTCCACAGAGCTGGGCTCCTGAATTCACCCCTATTCTTTCAATGAATGATCCCGGAGAAGCCCCGCTGGAGGGAAGCCTCTTGATAACGCCTTATGGAAAGGGAAATTATATCTATACCGGGCTGAGCTTCTTCAGGGAACTGCCCGCGGGGGTACCCGGAGCTTACCGGCTTTTCGCCAACCTGGTTT
>CBFGYW010000342.1:0-2613 GCA_965653085.1 uncultured Salinimicrobium sp. | reverse complement strand
CCTCCAATAAAATAGACAAGGAAATACAAAGTAAGGCTCAGGAGGGGCAATTTGGCAATATCCATCGCCAGTTGCTGTAATTCATTGTCGCCCATCTGACTCATTGCCTCCTGGGAAGGGGTTTGGACTGCAAAAAAGTCCACTCCGGTTATAAAGGTTAGGGCTGTGAGCATAAGGGAGCCCAGAATGACCCATATCGCAAACTGGGCGATCCCGGCGAAAGAGGTACCAATTATCTTCCCGAGCATCAGGTGAATGGGCTTTACCGAAGAGATGATGATCTCCACGATCCGGTTGGTCTTTTCCTCAATGACGCTTCGCATTACCATGTTCCCGTAGATAATGATGAACATCATCAACAGGTAACCCGCAGCACCACCAAAGAACATCTTGACATATCCTGAGAGTTTTGAGCTGCGTTCCCCGGAGAAATTCTGAATCTGAATATTGACCGATTGTTCTGCAGACCTGATGGTAGACAGGTCCATCCCCCGCGCCTCCAGCTCCTGATTCGTTAGCTTTTCAGCCATTGTCTTCTCTATCTGCTCCAGAAAACCGAAGGTAGGGGCTTCTTCGGCAAAAAACTGCACCTGCCCAATATCGAGGGTATCGCTTTCAGGGATGTACAGCAATCCGAAAAAGTCCTTTTCCCTCACCAGCTGCTGTGATTCCTCCAATGATAGCTGGGACAGATCTTCATAGGTCACGGCTTCCGTATCGTAAAATTCAGTGACAAACATCCCGCTCTGGTCGTTCACCCCCACTATTCTCACTTCGTCATTGTTGAGGCTGCTTAAATAAGCGATGAGCATCACCATTCCCACCAGGATCAGGGGACTCAAAAATGTCATTACCATAAAGGTTTTGTTGCGCACCCTGGCCAGGAATTCCCGTTCTATTATAAGTTTCAGATTACGCATGGGTGGTGACAGTTTTAATGAAAATATCGTTTACCGAAGGAATCACCTCGACGAAATGATTGATCCTGCCCTTCCCACTGAGATAGATAAGCAGATCATTGGGAGAACCATTTTCCGGAAGCTGGATCTCCAGTTTCAGGTCATTATTAATACTCTTGAATTTGGCGTCCCTGATCCTGAACATTTCTGAAAGTTCCTGTTGAAGCCTCACATTATCGGAGGACTCAACTCCAACTTCGTAGGTATTGGATTTAAATTCGCGCTTGATATCGGTGACTCTGCCGTCCAGCAGTTTATTCGATTTATGGATCAGGGCCATATGGTCACAAAGCTCCTCGACACTTTCCATCCTATGGGTGGAAAAGACGATGGTGGCGCCCTCGTCCCTTAGCTGCAGGATCTCGTCCTTGATAAGATTAGCATTCACGGGATCAAAGCCACTGAAGGGTTCGTCGAAGATCAACAGCTTGGGCTTGTGAAGTACCGTTACAAGGAACTGCACCTTCTGCGCCATTCCTTTTGACAGATCCTGGATTTTCTTGTCCCACCAGTCCTCAATATTCAGTTTCCTGAACCAGTACTGCAGCCTCTCTTTAGCTTCGGCCTTTGACAAACCTTTCAGGCGAGCCAGGTAAAGCGCCTGCTCCCCTACCTTCATGGATTTATAAAGGCCACGCTCCTCGGGCAGGTACCCAATATGTTCTATATCTGATGCTCCAAGAGGTTTGCCGTCGAGATAAATCCTTCCGGAGTCGGGGTAAGTGATCTGGTTGATGATCCTTATAAAAGTAGTTTTTCCGGCTCCATTGGGGCCGAGCAGTCCAAAGATACTCCCCCTGGGGATTTCCAGGGAAACATTGTTGAGTGCAGTAAAAGTTCCGAATTGTTTGGTTATGTTCTCTGCAACCAGAAGATTATCCATAGAGATACTTTAATGTAAAGATATTGAAATGCTTTTATTGAAATTTTAAGATTAGCAAGACTTTAATATCAAATCCAGCCGGCGGCAGAAGCCTGTCTCAGCGATTTACATAAAAACAAAACCCACCCTTGATCGCTCAAGGATGGGAAAAAAAATTGCTATGAAAAAGAAAAATTATCACTAACTGTTATTAGTGACATTCAAATATATATAATTTTTTTTAAGATTCTCACCTTTAGGTAAACATATCTTTAACTTTTTCGAAAAAAGATTTATCGCTCTTCTCGGGCTTGGGCTGGAAGTGTTCATCTCCTGCCATTCTTTCGAAAAATTCCTTCTGTTCCCTGCTTAGTGTCTTGGGAGTCCACACATTTACGTGTACCAGCAGATCTCCTTTGCCATAGCCGTTAAGGTCTGAAATCCCTTTACCCCTAAGCCTTAGGATCTTGCCTGATTGTACCCCTTCCTCAATTTTAATACGAACCTTTCCTGAAACGGTTTCAATTTCCCGTGAAGCACCTAATACTGCTTCAGACAAACTGATGTAAAGGTCGTAGTGAAGGTTTTTCCCTTCCCGCTGAAGATATGGATGCTCCTTCTCCTCAATGGCTACCAGGAGATCTCCGGGAACTCCATTTCCGGGAGCGTCATTACCTTTCCCGCTTACCTTCAGGTTCATCCCTTCCTCAACTCCTCCAGGAATCTTGATGGATACAGTTTCTTCCTTAATCACCATTCCCTGATCGTCAGCATTTTCAGGTTTGTGGTCCA
>CBFGYW010000341.1:0-2614 GCA_965653085.1 uncultured Salinimicrobium sp. | reverse complement strand
AGGTTTTGACAAGGATGCCCGATTATATAAGGAACTTTCGAATTTCGGCTTTGGATTCGTTGAAATAGGAACCCTTACTCCCAAACCACAGCCGGGGAATGATAAGAAAAGGCTGTTTCGCCTGATAGAAGATGAGGCAATTATCAACCGGATGGGTTTCAACAATGGGGGAGTGGAAGAGGCTGTCGAACGCCTGCGGAAGAATAACGGAGTCCTGATTGGTGGGAATATAGGAAAAAACAAAGTGACCCCAAATGATCAGGCGGGCGAGGATTACAGGATTTGTTTCGATGCCCTCTTTCCTTATGTAGATTATTTTGTAGTCAATGTGAGCTCGCCCAATACCCCCAACCTGCGGGAGCTTCAGGAAAAGGAGCCTCTTACAGCCCTTCTGAACGAGTTACAGCACAGAAACAGGCAGAACCCCAAGCCCAAGCCTATCCTTCTTAAAATAGCCCCTGATCTCACGGATTCGCAGCTTCTGGATATTATAGATATTGTAAAGGAAACGCGAATTGCAGGGGTGATTGCGACCAATACCACGATTTCCAGGGAGGGGCTTGTTTCTGAAAATAAATCAGAAACCGGAGGGCTCAGTGGAAAGCCTTTGAGAAAAAGAGCCACCGAGGTGATCAGGTTCCTTTCTGAAAAAAGCAATAAATCCTTTCCTATCATTGGAGTAGGAGGAATCCATTCTGCTGAAGATGCCTTGGAAAAAACTGGATGCAGGCGCCAGTCTGGTGCAGCTGTACACTGGCTTTATCTATGAAGGCCCTCAGTTGATAAAAGACATCAACCAGAAGCTGCTGGACAGAACAAAACATCTGAATTAAGTGCTGGACCAGCTACTTCCATTCCTAACAGCTTCCATCCTTCTCACCCTTTCTCCCGGGCCCGATATCATCTATGTGCTGGTGCAGGGAATGACCAACGGAATGAAACACGGCATTGCTACTGCCCTCGGCCTCGTTACCGGAATCATTGTCCATACAAGCCTCGTGGCCTTTGGCGTTTCAGCCATCATCCAGGAATCCCAGACCCTGTTTTTCGCCATAAAACTTCTGGGCGCCTTTTATCTTTTCTATCTCGCCTACAAAGTCTATTCAAGTGAAGCTTCCATTGAGCTCAGCTCTGCCAATGGGAACAGAAAACTGTTCGCTCTCTACAAAAGAGGTTTCCTTATGAATCTGCTCAACCCCAAGGTCGTGATCTTCTTCCTGGCCTTCTTCCCCGGCTTCCTCTGGAATCCTATAGAGGATACGGTGTTTCAATTCTATATACTGGGATTCCTGTTTATGCTTCAGGCACTGCTTATTTTCAGCCTGGTAGCCATCCTTTCCGGAAGGATCTTCGGCTACCTGAGCAGACATCCCGGGATGGGGAATGTTTTTAAATGGGTACAGGTGGCAGTGTTTCTGGGAATCGGAATATTTATCCTATTTTAGCACAAGAATTTAAGGAAGGGCGCGAGAGTTCTTCCAAGGCATAACCTGAATAAGCTCGCCTGCATTTATGGATAGCATCAAGATCATCGAATGCCCCCGCGATGCCATGCAAGGCATCAGGGACTTTATTCCTACTGAAAAGAAGGTGCAGTATATTCAGTCCTTGCTGCGCTGTGGCTACGATACCATTGATTTCGGAAGTTTTGTCTCTCCCAAGGCTATCCCCCAGATGTCAGACACAGCTGAGGTGCTCGCCCAGCTGGATCTCTCGGCTACCCGAAGCAAATTGCTGGCCATCGTGGCCAATACCCGGGGTGCCATGGATGCTGCTGAACATCCCGAGATCACTTACCTGGGCTATCCTTTTTCCATCTCTGAAAACTTCCAGATGCGGAATACCCATAAAACCATCGCAGAATCGGTGGTGACCCTTCAGGAGATCCTGGAAATAGCGGGAGCCAGGAATAAAGAGGTCGTGGCCTACCTGTCCATGGGCTTCGGAAATCCTTATGGGGATCCGTGGGATGTGGATATTGTGGGAGAATGGACAGAAAAACTTTCAGCGATGGGAGTGAAGATCCTTTCCCTCTCTGATACCATCGGAAGTTCCACTCCGGAAATTATTGAATACCTGTTTTCGAACCTTATCCCAAAGTATCCCTATATCGAATTTGGTGCCCATCTGCATACTACTCCCACCTCCTGGTACGAAAAAATAGATTCGGCTTATACTGCCGGCTGCAGGCGCTTTGATGGTGCTATTCAGGGATTTGGAGGCTGCCCTATGGCCAAGGACGAGTTGACAGGGAATATGCCTACCGAAAAGATGCTTTCCTATTTCACTTCGAGAAAAGCCGACACCAATATCAGAATGATGAGCTTCGAATCTTCTCATAATGAGGCAACTAAAATTTTCAGCAGTTTTCATTAAAAAAAAATTATCGTAACTTTTTCTGAGTATTATTGTAGTATCCAATCTCTGGGGTGTGAAGGCGCTATTTATTTTACTTTTTCTATTAGTCATGGCGATGCCCCATGGCCATGCTTCTGAAATTCCTAAGCCCCTGAAGTCCGGTGATTCCGTAACTGCCTATCTCGACGAGGCCATGAGGGTCATCTATGATGACTTTCCGAAAGCACTTGTGATTTTAAAGAAGGCAGAGTCCCTT
>CBFGYW010000340.1:0-2614 GCA_965653085.1 uncultured Salinimicrobium sp. | reverse complement strand
TATATACCCGTACATTATCAACAATTAGAGTTGTGCGTCCAGTTGACTGATCGTACTGCAGGCTGGTGCTTCCTAAGCTATCAGTAGCAACCATGTGTTGTGGAGAGTTGTACATTCTCTGGCGATCATTCTGTTCGTCCTCAAAGGAATCGAAATATCTTGATGACTGTCTGTCTCCATCCCTGAAGCTTCTGTTATCACTTTCAGAGAAATTGGTTCTCAGGTAAGTGTCATCAGGGGTAATAGGCTTAGTTGAGATTTCTCCCGGAAGGTTTCTGGCAACAATCCTTCCGTTGCTCAGGGTGTCGTAGTTGATCTCTTCCACTCCTAAAACCTTAACTGTTCCGTCTTCGGTGATTTCATGTTTGGTGTAGACGTTTCCTCTGTAGTAGTTGAAGTCATTGAATTCATCGTCTACAATTGGGCGGTACACATCCAGAACCCACTCAGCAACGTTTCCGGCCATATCATACAGACCAAAGTCGTTTGGCTCGTACGTTTTTACTTCTGCGGTAATATCGGCACCGTCATCACTCCAGCCGGCAATTCCGCCGTAATCTCCGTCTCCCTGTTTGAAGTTGGCCATCTGGTCACCTCTTTGTTTAGCATCACCGGATCTGGTGTACTGACTATCCCAAGGATATTTCTTTCTACCTCTGTAGACGTTGTAGCTTCTTATTCCTACTAATGCCAGAGCGGCATATTCCCATTCAGCTTCTGTAGGAAGGCGGTATTCTGGAAGAAGTACTCCGTGTTTTCTTTGAACATACAGGTTTGTACTGTCACTTTCCCTCATGAAACGATCTGCATTGTTACCACCTCTTGTAATACTGTCCTGTCCTCCGTATGCCATTGTTGGGGCATTGAGATAAGTTTCAGTATCGAAAGTAGTACCTGCCTCTACATCATAGCGGGCACCTTCTGCAGTAAAACCTTCCTTTTCAAGCCTTAGTTCGTTTACACGATCTGTCCTCCAGTCGCTGAATTCAACGGCCTGAATCCAGCTCACACCTACTACAGGATAGTTGGCATAGGCAGGGTGACGCAGGTAATTATTTGTCATGGTTTCATTATAACCAAGTCGGTTTCTCCATACCAGGGTATCTGGTAGAGCTCCGGTGTAAATGTCACGATATCTTTCTTCAGAAGGCGGGTAAACGTTTTTAAGATAATCCAGGTATTCCAGGTACATCAGGTTGGTTACCTCGGTCTCGTCCATATAAAAGGACTGCACATGCTGCTGAGTTGGAGTGTTGTTCCAGTCGTGCATTACATCGTCCTGAACCCTTCCCATAGTAAATGTTCCCCCTTCTACAAAAACCAGACCCGGGCCTGCTTCCTGCTCATCATAGTCAGCATTGTAATTAAATCCTCCTTCTTTCGAATTCAGGTCCCATCCGGTGGCCCGCGAGTTGTCTTTATAGTCATTCGACTTATTACAGCTCACCAGGCCTACGCTTAGGGCGAGGGCGAAAAAGGCTTTTACAGCAACATTTTTTCTCATATGCTCAATGTCTTTTGTAGCAATTAGTCTTTGCAATATAGTAATTAACGAAATACTTTCAAGTTTATTTTATCAGGTGAAGGTTCTTCAAACGCCATCTCATTTCCCCCTAATGTCAAAGCTATCAGTCTCTTGTTTTGTTTCTGGATATCCCTTTATCAACAAAAGTACCAAAACTGATTTTACTTTTTAAAATCTGAAAGTCAGGGCAAAAGTAGCAGTTTTTTTCTATCCTCCTCCATTTGTAAGCATTGGCATTTTAAAATTTTAAATTTTGCGGTAATTTGATTCTGTTTTGTACATTAGAAGTTCCCTGAAGTTTTCAGGAATATCTGAACCAAGGGCAGCTTTTCAATTCCGTTTAAAAAGATGTTCTTTTTTCGGGAATTTATTTTTATGGATTTGGAAAATTTATTATAAGCTTCTGTGATTTTTGTCGTTATTAATTATTAATGAATAGATATTGGTCAAAAATCCTTGTTTTGTGACCAGGATTTCCGATATATTTGTTAATCGATAACCATGCCTATGAAAAAACTATCACTTTTTTTAGTCAGTGCACTTCTACTATGCAGTTCTAAATCCCTGGCTCAGGAACAGGACAGAGTTATTACCACAGCTGTACCTTTTCTGCTGGTAGCTGCCGATGCCCGGGCTGCCGGGATGGGCGATCAGGGGGTAGCAACTTCGGCTGATGCTTTTTCGCAGCAGTGGAATCCTGCCAAATATGTTTTTGCGGAAAATTCGCAGGGGTTTGGAGTCACTTATACTCCTTATCTCAGTGAGCTGGTCAATGATATCTTTCTCGGAAATATAACTTACTACAATAGAATTAGCGAAAGAAGTGCCTTCGGTGCTAGTTTTAAGTATTTCAGCTTAGGAAATATTGAAGCTCGGGATACTCCAGATGACCTGCCACTTATTCTGAGTCCGAATGAATTTACTCTGGACCTTTCCTATTCCCTGAGGTTAAGTGATCATTTTTCCATGGCTGTTGCGGGAAGGTATTTAAGATCTGATCTGAAGCTTGCTCCTGTGGATCCCGATGCGACAGCTGCAGGATCTTTCGGAGTGGATGTAGCGGCTTTCTATCAGAGTGATGAAATGACC
>CBFGYW010000339.1:0-2615 GCA_965653085.1 uncultured Salinimicrobium sp. | reverse complement strand
ATATTCCTGATATAGGTGTATGCAATATTGTAATAATCTGAATTCTCGGTGATGTTCCCCAGCAGGATCAGTTCAAATTCCTCCGGATCCAGCTCCAGCTGTTCCGCCGTGAACAGAAGGTAATAGATGAAGTCTTCCTTGGTATCGCACATAAAGGAGTTGCTGAAAAGCAGTTTCCCCTTCCTGATTACCACCAGGTCATAGCCCGAGGCATTTCGGTTCAGGTAGACCTTCGTCCCCGATTGCTGTTCCGCATTAAGTTTCAGGAAAGCCTCTACCAGTACCGACACGCAGTGCTGGTATTCAAACTCCCCATACTTCTCAAAAAAGTAGTTGTTGATATTGGTGAAAGGGATGTACACATTCACCAGCTCCTGCCCGGGAATGCTGTCATAAGCCACGGAATCTGTTTCCAGTATCCGCGCATTGAACTTTAGATAATCTGAAGCATTCTCCTCCTGAAACAGCTGCTCGGGCACCAGGCTATACAATTCATTCGAAAAAAGCAGTCTCACCTCCCGGAATGGCTGGTCGAGGAAAGCCTCTTCCTCGTAGATTTTTTCAATCTGCTGCAGGGTCTGGATAGGATTCAGCTTTTTGGCAAACCTGCGGACCTTGTAATTCAGGAGAAGCAGGTAGTTTCGGTTGATCAGGTAAACGGAGAATACATTAGAGTAGGTTCCATGGAAGAAGTGAACACCAATGGTAACTGGCCAAAAAACTACGGTGACAACGAATAATTCAGAAAAAAACAACCTTATAAGTGTGTCCATTCAGGTTAGCCTGAATGGACTTTCTTTTTGTGCTCTGGACACCCAAAGCCGCAGCATCCTGTATTTCAAGGTCGCGTGGCTGATCGTGCAGCAGTATCTCCTTGGCAACCCTCGCTTCGAACACAGGAATCTTGGTGTCATTTTTGGTAACGGTTCCGGCTTTCAGCTCAAACTTGGCATCAACACCTTCAATAGGAACATTCATCATGGTCTTATAACGGTCGCTGCCACCAAAAAGTGAATCTTTAACCGAAGCATATCCAAGAGTGTCGATAACTACCTGTTCAACATATTTGTCAACCTTGTAGATTCTCTGGAATTCCTCGTCCAATACGGTGGTGTCTCTACGCTGGGTAAGGGTGAATTTTGCAGTGTCGATGAACCTTATAAGTTCATCAAAATCCCCGGTGAATTTCCCTGTAACATCGCGATAGGCCAGTTCAGCATCCCTGATATCGATAAGATTTCCAATTACTTTTCTGTAACGTTTCTCCTTAACCTCGTTAAACTGAACAGGTTCGTATACCGCATCGAAGACCATATAGCCCAGGAAAAGGATCACAACCCAAAGAAGTAATTGAATTACAAGTTTCATGCTTTATTTGTTTAAGTTATTTAAGTGTTCCCCGCAAATCTACAATTTTTTTTTATTCGCAAAAGTTTATGACCTTAAAATCATTGCTATCTTTGAGTTTTGCTAATTTCTATGGAAAATCTTGACGCAGCTGCCTTCTATAAACTCTTGCTCGAAGACCTGGGTTTTGAGGCTAAACCGAAACAGGACATTGCGTTACAGAAAATTTCCTCCTTTGTAGTTGATGGTTCCAAAGACGCTGTATTCCTCCTGAAGGGATTCGCAGGAACCGGAAAAACCACCATCATCAGCTCCCTGGTGAAAAACCTCTGGAAGGTAAAGAAGAGCGGTGTGCTGCTGGCTCCTACCGGAAGGGCTGCAAAAGTCATCTCCAACTACTCGGGCCGCGAGGCCTTCACCATCCATAAGAAGATCTACTTTCCCAAAAGCAAGGGCGGCGGGGGCGTGACCTTCAGCCTGCAGCCCAACAAGCACCGCAACACCGTCTTCGTGGTGGATGAGGCCTCGATGATCTCCGATGTCAATGCAGAAGCCAAAATGTTTGAGAATGGTTCCCTCTTGGACGACCTTATACAATACGTCTATTCGGGGCATAACTGCCAGCTGATCCTGATGGGAGATACGGCGCAGCTGCCCCCGGTAAAGCTGGATGTAAGCCCCGCCCTGGAAGAGCAGAAGCTTGAGAACAACTATAATAAGACGGTGACACATATCGAACTGGACGAGGTGGTGCGCCAGAGCGAGGAAAGTGACATCCTGCTGAATGCCACCCGAATGAGGGAGGCCCTGAAGGAGGAGTTCTATGAAAGCTTCAATTTTCAGCTAACCCCTAAGGGAGATGTGGTGAGGCTAATTGAGGGAAACGAGATCCTGGAGGCCATTGAGGATTCCTATCGGAATCTGGGGCACGAGGAGAGCACCATTATAGTACGATCTAATAAGCGGGCCAACCTGTATAATCAGCAGATCCGCTCCCGGATCCTCTACCAGGAGGAGGAGATATCCTCGGGAGATTACCTGATGGTGGTGAAAAACAATTACTTCTGGATCAAGCCCAATTCTGAAGCGGGCTTCATTGCCAACGGCGATATTATCAAGGTGCTGGAGATCTTCGCCATCAAGGAACTCTACGGATTCCGCTTCGCCGAGGTGAAGGTTCAGATGGTGGATTACCCAAAAATGAGGCCCTTTGAAACCTGCAGCCCTACTTTTTCAGCAGCCTTCTGGCTTCCTCAAGATCCTCGGGA
>CBFGYW010000338.1:0-2627 GCA_965653085.1 uncultured Salinimicrobium sp. | reverse complement strand
AATGAGGATTGAGTATTGAGTATTGAGTTTTAAATAGGAAAATTATGGAGTTAAGGGTATAAAAATTAGTGTTGAGGACCGAAGTGCAGTTCGAAAAGCGGGTATCAGAAAAAAGATGTAATACAAACGAAACAAAGCCTCAATACTCAATACTCTATACTCTATACTAACCTCTTAACTCAAAACTACTCCACCGTCTCCCCTCGCAGTTCCCTGTATTTTTTCCGGGAGTCTACAAAATAAATACTATCTGCGTAATCAAAGATAATTTTTTCATAAAACTCCCTGGCTTTTTCAGGCTCCTGCATTTGGGTATTATATAATTCGGCCAGACGGTAGTGAGCGTTATCCCCAAGGATGCCATCCTTGTGGAACTGGATTATCCTGAGATAATTACCTTCCGCCTTTGCAAAATCCCCCTTCTTTTCAAAGAGTTCTGCCTGTTTCAGCAGGGCCTCATCTTCAATCTTTTCAGTTTTATGGTTCAGCAGCACCCCTTCCAGCACAGCAATGGCCTCATCATCCTTCTTCTGAAAGGATAACAGGTCTGCCCGGGCATATCCTTTCAGGGCAGCCTGGGTGGAATCCTCAAGGGAATTATCACTTATCAGCAGACTCATCTCCAGGGCATCGTTGGCAATCAGCTGGGAGGTGGAGGATTTAAGCACGTCCAGCTGGGTTTTTGCCCATTCGAAATCCCCCTTGAAATAGCTGGTCTTAGCCACTTTAAAGCGGGCATTCTGAGCGATAACGTCGTTCTTCACCAGGTTCTGCACCTGCGTGTAGTAAATGAGGGCCTGATTGAATTTCTCATCGAGCACCAGGATATCGGCAAGGGCCATCTTGATGGCAGCTTCCTCGAACTTTCCGGGGGTCTGGCCCAGAAGCACCTGCAGCTGCTGCTGTGCCTCCTCCACCTTTCCTTCGGTGAATGCCAGGAAATTTGCAAAATCTATCTGAATCGCCAGGGTATTGGCCCCATTCCCGTAGGTGGAAAGCAGGCTCCTGTAGTCCTCCTCTATCTTAGAATAATCTTCGGGCTCTGCGGTTTCCTGGGCCAGGGAAAGCCTTATCTGGTGCGCCTGCAGCTTAATGTCTTCCGAAGGGGTTTCGGCAATGATGAAGTCCAGGACCTCCTGCGCCGTCTCGGGAGCCTCACCCCTGGAGAGCAGTGCCAACTGGATGATCCTGCCCAGATTTTCGCCAGTTCTCCTGAAGATGGCCTTCTCCTGAAGAAAAGCCTTGGCATATTCCCCCTGTTGGATGAAAAGCCAGCTCAGCATCTCGTTATACAGGAGATTCTGGTTCTCCTGTGACTTCTTAAGCAGCAGCCTCCTGAAGAGGACATTGGCTTCGTTAGCGGGGTCGTCGGTGATATACTGGCTGAAGTTGCGGTAAAGCGTTGGCAGGAATTCCGGATTCTTTTCAATCAGCGCCAGGTAATTGTCAAACATCTGCTCGATCTTGCCCTGTTCCCCATAAAGCCTGGCGAGGTGGACATTGAAATTGGCATCGGGGTTCATCTTCATCCCCGCCTCATAAGCCTTTACTGCCTGGTCCAGCAGACTGTATTTCTCAAAGGCCCGTGCTATCGAGAAGGCGTAATTCGGGCGGGATTCTATGGCACTTAAGGCTTCGGAATAATACCTGTCAGATTTTTCAGAATTCTTCTGAAGCGCATAGTTATGCCCCAGTTCCACCAGAAGGGTAGGCAGGTTGGCAGAATTATTAAGTTTCTCCAGGAGCAGCTTCTCTGCCTGACCAAAATTCTCCAATTGCTGGTGGGTAGCTATGAGTCCGAAAAAATAATCTGAATTCCCTGGATTATCCTCCACAAGTTTCTCGTAATGTCTTAAAGCTTTGGCATACTCCCCCTGGTCGAAATAATTCTTCGCCAGCTGCTCCGACTGCCCGAAAACCAGGCTACCGAAGAGAAAAAGGAGGATGGAGAGGTAAGGCCGCATCGCTATTGTTTTTGTAAATATAGGAAATTAGTGAAGAGGTTGGAGTTAAAGACTTAGATGAGAAATGTTTGCCGAAACTGATACTGCCATCAACGAAAAGAAGCCCGAAAAATGGGCCTCTCTTCTTTTTATAATTTTTTGAAACTTAATCGATCATCTCAAACCCCGTATAAGGCACCAGCACCTCCGGAATCCTTATCCCTTCTGGTGTCTGGTAGTTCTCCAGGATTCCCGCCAGCACTCTTGGCAGGGCCAGGGCGCTTCCATTCAGGGTGTGGGCCAGCTGTTTTGATCCATCTGCACTCTTGAACCTCAGCTTCAACCTGTTTGCCTGGAAGGTCTCAAAGTTGGAACAGGAGCTTATCTCCAGCCAACGGTCCTGCGCTGTTGAGAACACCTCGAAATCGTAGGTCATGGCAGAGGTGAATCCAAGGTCCCCTCCGCAAAGTCTTAGAATCCTGTACGGAAGTTTCAGGTCGCGAAGGATTCCCTTCACCTGCTCCACCATCCCATCCAGGGCAGCGTAGGAATCTTCGGGTTTTTCAATTCGCACGATCTCTACCTTGTCAAACTGATGCAGACGGTTCAATCCTCGAACGTGAGCTCCATAGGACCCCGCCTCTCTACGGAAGCAGGGGGTGTAGCCCGTACAGGCTATAGGCA
>CBFGYW010000337.1:0-2638 GCA_965653085.1 uncultured Salinimicrobium sp. | reverse complement strand
GAAACAGGTTGATAAGGCAATTGAGAGATAAGAACTATGAACTGCGGAAGGCAAAGGAGGAAGCCGAAAAGCTTTCACTGCTCAAAACCCGATTCTTTTCAACTGTAAGCCACGAACTGCGGACTCCGCTTTACGGAGTGGTAGGACTTACCTCGCTTCTGTTAGAGGAAAACAAAGACAAGAAGCTGGAAGAGGATCTCAAGTCCCTTAAATTTTCTGCCGATTACCTGCTCGCCCTCATCAATGATGTGCTGCAGATGAACAAGATGGAGTCCAACCTGGTGAACCTGGAGCACCTTAACTTCAATCTGGAGGAGCTGCTGCAGGGGATAATAAAGTCTTTCGAATTCACAAGGAAGCAGAACGACAACGATATCCAGCTGTTCATTGACAAAAGTATTTCCCCTAATCTGATAGGAGATTCCGTCCGACTATCCCAGATTATAATGAACCTGGTCGGGAACGCGGTAAAATTCACCAGGAACGGGAAAGTCTGGATAAAGGTCGACTGCAAGAGGTGTGAGGAGGAATATTGTCTCGTTGCTTTTGAAGTAGGCGATACCGGTATTGGGATTCCCGAAGACAAACAGAAGGAGATATTTGAGGAATTCTCTCAGTTGAGGTCTGATGACTATAACTATCAGGGCACAGGGCTTGGGCTTTCAATTGTCAAGAAACTACTGGAGCTCTTCAATTCAGAAATAAAACTGGATAGTGAAACGGGCCGAGGCTCCATCTTCAGTTTTGAGATCATCTTCCAGAAAGGAGCCACCGTAACGACTCCGGTTCCTTCCGGACAGGGAAAGCAGCAGCCGGATGAATCCTTCAGCAGGGCACTTATAGTTGACGACAATCGGATTAATCAGGTAGTGACCCAGCGGATCCTTGAGAAGCGGAAGTTCATCTGCGAGGTAGCTTCCAATGGATATGAGGCCATCGCAAAACTCGAACAGGGCAAATACGACCTGATCCTGATGGATGTGAATATGCCTGGAATGGATGGAATGGAGGCCACCAGGGAGATCAGGAAATTCAACAGGGATATCCCCATCATTGCCCTTACCGCGGTGGAGATAGACGAGATGAGGGAGGAGATCCTGAAATCCGGGATGAATGATATAATTGTGAAACCTTACGATACCCACCAGCTGTTCCACACTGTCTATCGAAATTTACTGGTGCCGGTATAGGCTTTAAGATACAGGGAATATTCAACGTTCCAAAGAGAGTAATATAAAAAGGCCGCCCAGATGGGCGGCCTTTACTTTTTTCAGTTTCAGCAAAATTTACTTCACCATTTCAAAGCTGCGTTTGATAAAGGCAGTAAGTTCTTTTCCTTTCAGAAGGTTCTGCGACAGCTTTGCAAGGTCCAAAGATTGCTTGATCAGCCTTTCCTGTTTCTTCGGTGTTTTGGCATTCAGGATCTCAGAGACCAGCGGGTGATTAGTATTCACCACCAGGTTGTACATCTCAGGGAAGTTGCCCATCCCGAACATTCCTCCTCCTGTCTGCTGCATCTCCTTCATCCTGCGCATAAATTCAGGCTGAGTGATGATTAAAGGAGCCGCATTGCTATCCATCGCCTCCAGCTGAACGGTGTATTTTTCTGAAGGCACCACCTTTTCGATATCCTCCTTCAGTTTGGTTTTCTCCTCCTCGCTCAGCTTTGAGATCTCAGTATCCTCCTTCTTGATGAGGTTGTTGATATGGTCGGAATCCACCCTGGTAAAGGAGATCTTTTCCTTGGAAGTTTCCAGTTTCTGGATCAGGTGTGCTATAATAGGCGAGTCAAGCAGAAGCACTTCATAGCCCTTCTCTTTGGCAGATTCTATATAGCTGTGCTGGCTGTCCTTATTGGATGCGTAAAGGATCACAAGATTACCATCCTTATCGGTCTGGTTGTCCTTGATTTTGGCTTCAAGTTCTTCGAAAGTGTAATATTTGTCATCTACCGTAGGGTACAGCGCAAATTTCTCAGCTTTCTCAAAGAATTTTTCTTCTGAAAGCATCCCGTATTCAATAACGATCTTGATGTCGTTCCATTTCTTCTCGAAATCCTCACGGTTATTGGTGAAGAGGGACTTCAGCTTATCGGCAACCTTTTTGGTAATATAAGTTGAGATCTTTTTAACTGCTCCGTCAGCCTGAAGGTAGGAACGGGAAACGTTCAACGGAATATCGGGAGAATCGATAACCCCTTTCAGCATAGTAAGGAATTCTGGTACGATTCCCTCTACGTTATCAGTTACGAAAACCTGGTTCTGGTACAGCTGGATCTTATCCTTCTGGATATTCATATCCTGCCCCAGTTTTGGAAAATACAGGATACCCGTAAGGTTGAAAGGGTAATCCACATTCAGGTGGATATGGAACAAAGGCTCCTCGAACTGCATAGGGTAAAGCTCGCGGTAGAAATCTTTATAGTCCTTGTCTTCCAGTTCCGAAGGCTGCTTTGTCCAGGCTGGATTCGGGTTGTTAATGATGTCATCGACAGTTTTAGTCTCGGCTTTGGCATCTTTTGGAGCATCTTCCGGCAGGGGAAGAGTTTCAGTTCTGGTCCCGAATTTAATTGGGATCGGCATGAATTTATTGTACTTCACCAATAGTTCCCTTACTCTGTGCTCTTCAAGGAATTCCT
>CBFGYW010000336.1:0-2639 GCA_965653085.1 uncultured Salinimicrobium sp. | reverse complement strand
ACAACCCAATGATGAGCAGCGACAGCCACTCCGGGATCTCGATATGATGGGCGAAGATCATCTTAAGTCCCACATAGGCAAGGATCACCACAAGGCTGTAGTTGATGTATCTGAATTTGTCCAGCATCTGTGAAATGAGGAAATACATTGACCTCAGACCCAGGATAGCCAGAATATTCGAGCTGAAAACGATGAATGGATCGGCAGTAATGGCCAGGATGGCGGGAATACTGTCGAGCGCAAAGAGAATATCGGTAAGCTCGATAATTAGCAGGGCCATAAAGAGGGGAGTGGCTATGCGAATCCCCATCCTTTTAATAAAGAATTTTTCCCCGTCTATAAAGGCGGTAAAAGGAAGCACCTTCCTTAATTTCTTGAAGATGAAGGATTCCTTCGGATTAAAATCAGATTCATCCGACTTCAGCATCTTAAAAGCTGTATATATAAGGAAGGCTCCAAAGACATAGACGATCCAGTCGAATTTATTGATCAGCGCCACCCCGAAAACAATCATCAACGCCCGGAAAACGATGGCTCCCAATATTCCCCAGAAGAGTACCCGGTGCTGGTAAAGGCTGGGGATCCTGAAGGATTTGAAGATCACGGCGATCACAAATACGTTGTCGATGCTCAGGGAAAGTTCAATGAGGTAGCCCGTCACATACTTAAGCACGGCATTGTCCGGCGTCAGGCCGGTGGGATTGGGAAGCACATCATTGGAAAACAGCCACCAGATCACTCCTGAAAAGCCCAATGCAAGACTCACCCATACGGTGGTCCAGATTGCAGCTTCCTTTGTCTTGATAACGTGCGCCTTCTTGTTGAAAACCCCCAGGTCAAGCGCCAGGAAAAGAAGAATACATCCAATAAAAATACCCCAAACAAGCATATTGTCAATTTTAAATCGCGGGCAAAGGTACAAAAAGCTTTATGCCTTTCGAGGAGCATTATGACGTTGTTATGAATTTCCGGAAATAACAGGGATTTAATATATAATAGCTTAGATATCAACAGAATATTCTTATTTTTAATTCAGAAAGCTATTTTAATTGTAAAGAGATGAAAAAGGTTCTGATTGCCATTGATTACAATCCCGTATCAGAAAAAGTAGCCGAGGCGGGATACGCCCTTGCCAAAACCATGGGAGCCCAGGTTTGTCTGATCCACGTGATGGCCGATATAGGCTATTACAGCACCCCTTTCCCCACCTTTATGGGCTACGAGGGCTACAGTATGGCTCCCGATCTGAATGTGGCTATGGAGCTGCGGAATATTGGAGAAGATTATCTGGCTACAGCCGCCCGCCATCTGAATGACGAAAGCGTAACCACCCATATGGCTGAAGGCGACACCGCCAGGGCAATCCTGGACTACGCTAAAGAATGGCAGGCCGACCTGCTCGTTATGGGCACCCATAGCCATTCCACCCTCGAGAAAATGCTGCTGGGGACAGTGGCTTCAAAGGTTCTGGAGAAGACCGAGATTCCGGTATATATGGTGCCGGTGAAGAAGTAGCACCCTGTCATACTGAGCTTGTCGAAGTATGGCAGGGGCTTTGACAAGCTCAGCCTGACCACGACTGTTGTTCAGCCTGACAGACCTTGGCCCTTCTGCTGTGGTTACAAAAGACAGGGATCTTTAGATAGCAGCCCAGGTGGCGCTGTGATCCAAAGATCGCACGCAGCAGGGAAGCGGGACAAGGGGACGCAGGAAATAATTTGGCTGAGCGAATTAGCGCTTTTCCTTATGAAAAGCGATAATCTCCTTGATAAACCTATACCCGTAATTCTGCATCTTCTGCCGCCCCACACCATTCACCAGAATGAATTCCTCATCCGTCATAGGCCGTTCCTTCTCCATCTCTTTCAGCGTGGCGTCGTTAAAAATAAGATAGGCGGGGATCCCTTCCTCCTGTGCCAGCTGCAGCCGTAGTTTCCGAAGCCTTTCAAATAGACTGTCGGCCACCGGGCCAGCTTTTTTCACCTTGGAAGTCCTCTTCAGCTCCACCTTCTTCACATCAGCCAGCTGTACCTTCTCACCTTCAAAAAGCACTTTCCTGGCAAGCTCAGTAAGCTGCAGCCTGTTGTGGTCGTGGAAAACGATCTCCACATAACCCAGGTTGATCAGCTGAATAAGGTACTGCTGCCAGTCTCGCCAGGCAATATCGTTTGCAATCCCGAAGGTTTTCAGGTGCTGGTACCCCTTGTCGAAGATAACCGCATTCTGGGCCCCTCTAAGCACGTCAATGACCACAGAGGCCGGTTCCCTGTTCTGAAGCCTGTAGATCGTTGATAAAGCCTTCTGGGCTATAATGCTGCCATCAAAGAAGGCAGGCGGATTCCTGCACACATCGCAGTTACCGCAGTCCTTCGCCAGAGGCTCTCCGAAATAGCTCAGCAGGATCTTTCTCCTGCAGCTTAAAGCTTCGGAATACTGTTTCATCCGTTCCAGTTTCGCCAGCTGCACCTCTGCATTGCCCGATTCCTCTGCGAATTTCTGAAGCTGTACCACATCGGCATAGCTGTGGAAGAGCAGCGTGGCCGAAGGGAGTCCATCCCTTCCTGCCCGGCCTATTTCCTGATAGTATCCCTCCAGGTTCTTGGGCATATTGTGGTGGATCACCCAGCGCACATTGGATT
>CBFGYW010000335.1:0-2645 GCA_965653085.1 uncultured Salinimicrobium sp. | reverse complement strand
TAATCGCCCTTTCAAGCTGAATAAAGTCTGTTGGCAGATCTGATTTGGATTCTGTGATGTTTCGCTCAATGGTATCATTAAAGATTACACCATCCTGTAGTACTACTCCACATCCTCTGCGCCACTGATCGGAATCGATATCTCTAAAGTCCCGGTTCCCAACTTTTATAGTTCCACTTTGGCACTTGTAAAGCTTAAGAAGTAATTTAAGCAAGGTGGTTTTACCAGATCCACTTGGACCTACGATTGCAGTTATTTTTTCTGGAGGAATTGATACTGAAATATTTCTCAAAATTAAGTCTGCCTCCTTATTCCCATATCCAAAGGAAGCCTCCGTAACCTCTATTCCTCCAGGTTTTAATATATCTGAATTATCTAGAATAGGATCCTCTGAGGGTTGTTCGTGAATTTCCGTAAGACGATCAAAAGAGAGTTTTGCCCGCTGAAACCCTACCAGAAAATCTATGGAATTAGTTATAGGAAGTGAAAGACTTCCCACAATGAACTGAATGGCAAGCATAGTTCCAAGGGACATATCACCCGAAACTACTGCCTTTGCTGACCAGAAAATAATGAATATCTGCATCATCTCTTTGATGAACCGCCCACCATTTACCTGGTACTGGTCGACTTTCAAAAACCTGGACCGAAGTCTGAAAAGATTTTTTTGAATTCCCTCCCATTCATTTTTTCTCCTGAATTCAGAGTTATTTAGCTTAATTTCTTGTACAGCCTTGAATATTTGGAGAAAAATTGATTGCTCCTGTTGCTGAGCATTAAAAAGCTGATGGTCTAGAATTTCTTTTCTCCTCATAAACACAAGGGACCAGGTGAAAAATATAACCGTTCCAGTTAAAAAGATCAGGAAAACTTTGGTGTTGAATAAACTTAAAACAACGCCGAAAGCGACAATACTGAAAAGGTCGAAAAGAATGGTAAGAAATCGTCCTCCCAGAAATTCATCAATCCTGCTATGATCATTAATCCGTTGCATAAAATCCCCTGTAGTTTTACAATCGAAATACGATATGGGCATCAACAACAGCTTATCAAGAAAATCAGAGATCATTTGAATATTGATCCTTGTACTGATATGAAGTAACACCTGGTCTCTTATGATTTCGGTAACGGAAAGGGTTATGAATAACATCAATTGGGCAATAACCACCAGATGAATAAAATTTTGATTCCCGTAGTTGATTCCATGATCAACTAAGCTTTGGGTAAGAAATGGCAGCATCAGCTGTATAATGGAAGCTATAAATAGACCTAAGAGAATTTGATTTATATATTTGGAGAATGGCTTTAAATAAGAAAGGAGAAATCCAATCCCCTTCTTTGGCATTTCTCCTCCTTTTGAATTGAAGAAATTCTCCTTGGGTTCCACGAGTAAAAGCACCCCTTCATTTCTTTCTTGTCCGCACCATTTCTCCAGAAATTCCTTGTGAGTATATTTCATTAATCCCAAGGCAGGATCAGAGACAAAAATAAAATTCCGGCTCGTCCTGAAAACAACCAGAAAATGATTTCCCTCCCAATGGGCAATTAATGGAAGGGGCACCTCCTTTACCAGTTCAGAAAAACTTGCCTTTATCCCTAAAGATGACATCCCAATTTTTCTTAAGGCTTCGGATAAGCCAGCCAGGGAAACCCCAACTTTCTGTTGTGAAGAAATTTGTCGTAAATAGTCCAGGGGAAAATCCTTTCCATAATAATCAGCAATGATCTTGAGACATGTCGGGCCACAGTCCATTTGATCGAGCTGACGGTATACAGGAAACCTGGCAGTCCTAAACATAGCGGTTGGTAGATTTTTCTTTAAATTTATATCAATCTAAAGAAGAGCACTTTATAATTCGATCGTCGTTTATAAATCGCAGGAAATTTCTTTCCTTTAGTACTTCAATTTGCCTTTACTTCCTGTCAAGACTAAAAAAAATTGTCCGACAACAACCAAGAGAAGTAAATCTCATCCAACCATTTTGTAAGGCAATTCCTATGAGGAAATTATAAATTTTTAAAATAGATGAGTTACTGCTTAGGAAAACTTTAACCTCGTTGCATTAAAAACGCTTTACCCTTATTTGATTCCTTTTGTCGCTGAATCTATGGAAATGTGGGAAAATCCGTTAAACTTTGTTAAAAGGGGACCAATTCGGTGACCTAAAATATCACCCCCTCCGAGAGTGGCAGTAAAAACAGGGGATAACGAATTTCTGGTCGTTCCCTCCGACTCCACAATTTTGGCTACCAGCTATAATAAAAACCCCGTTATCTCAGGATTTCGGGGTTTTATTTTTTTTTATCCTTTTTTCATTCTGCTCCAAAGAAGGTGCTGCCATACTCTTATATTTGGAAAATAAATCAGGAAGTTAAATCTCTGACAAACATGGAGAATAGAAAATTATTTCTTTATGCTTTTTTTCTTTCCATAACAGCAATTACTTCTGTTCAGGCACAGAGCCTGGAGGAGCAGCTTCGGCAACAGCAACTTTATCACAATGATTTAATGGTCACCAGAGGTGCTGCACCTTTGTCGAGAACAGAGGTAACCGAGAGCAATATCAGAGAAGTTTTATCAGGATTTCCCAATACTGGAATTTTGGTCTACACCCACACGGACGACACCCTGTCAATTACCCTTG